>NZ_JAWYAJ010000468.1:0-10177 GCF_034124845.1 Robinsoniella sp. | reverse complement strand
TAGTATCGGATCAAAGCATTGAGTTGATTTCTATGTATATGGCAAAAGAATACTTTACACAAAAATATGCTCTTATTTCAGGAAGAAAACAATATCTTGGTACCCAGGCGTTCAATAAATTACCGGCATATAAAGATCAGTTTGAAGTAGTCAAACAATCTGCTGAAAACTGGACTGATGAAATAGAACGCTTCTTAATGGAATTTCCTGAGTATTCGGACGAAAGGTAGGTGCATATGAATAAAATTTTGATAAAAACACCTGACCGTGAAATCAGTCTTGGCGATCTGTGCGCAAAAGAATATCAAAAGATCAATAATCTTATGAATTTAATTGAGCGGGAGTTTGATACTGATATGAATCTTCATCCTTCGATCCGTCATGAAATTCTGGATATTTCTAATTTCATCAGAAGATTACCCGCTATGGTCAGTGAGGTGGTACGGTGAAATTGCGTGATGAGTGGATGCCAACAAATGATGATGTTAAAGATCTGTTTTACAGCAGAGAGGAAACCATAGCTGAGGTAGTCGAAAATTTTGATATCAGAAGAAAATATAGTGCGGAAGGCGAAGAACTAACAATCAATAATGTAACAGACTGGTGCTTAGTACAGACATCTTCTAATCCACTAAAAGAGCTCGATGATATTAGAAAAATTCATTGCCCAATCACAATGGATGTGCAAAGAGGAAATTATGTGGTATACGAGAATGATATCTGGCTGATTGATTCAAACGTTGTTAATGTTGGCAATGCATATCTGTCTGCCCGCATAAACCGATGCAGTTATCGTTTGAAATGGCAAAATGTGAATGGCGATATTATTGAACGTGATATTGTTTCGTATAATGCCAGTGCCTATAATAACGGAATTGCAGGGAATAATGTAATTAAAATCGGTACTGACCAATTAATGATCTTTTTACCGTATGATGAAGAGACAAAGCTTCTTAAGCGTGGCAGGAAATTTTTTATTGATAATAATATGGAAGACCCTATGACATATGAGTTGACAAGGCCAGATAGAACGACATATGTATTTAATGGTGTTGGCTGTATTAACCTGCTAGTGACCGAATGTGCTTATACTCCAAAATCTGACGACTTAAAATATGAGGTTTGTGATTACTTTCCGGCTTCTCCGTCTGTTAATCCACCCGATGAAACATTAGTTTTGTCTTCTATCAAAGGAAGTAAAACCCTCAAAATTGGGTACTCAAGAACATACACTGTTTCTTTTACTGATTCAGAAGGAATTAAGATTTCGGATGTAGATTTTGACTGGGTTATAAAGAGCACATTCAGCGATAAGATACTTCAGGAAACTGATCATAATACGATTAAACTTCAAGTAAAAGACGAGGATTGCATTGGTAGTTCTTTTTTATTGCAAGTGTTGATAAGAGGTATCGTTAGCAGCGAAATCTCTATTATGATTATGGATATATATTAAGGAGGGGATGCTGATATAGATACCGTTTTAAAAGATATAGGCACCTATAAAAACAAACTTATTTCGGCTTTTCTGAATTCCCCCGATATCTGTGAACTAATGCTTGGGAAATCATATACGGAGGACGATGTGGACAATGTAGTCTATGAACAGATATTTCCATATTTGTATGTGGATGACACGCAAACGCAGGAAAAGTCTTACATATGTCTAGAAGTAGACATACCACGCACTTCTAATTTCACAATTAAAAATATGAAGCTCATTGTCTGGTCATATTGCCATAAAGGTATTATGCGTTATTCCAAGAAGGGGTACGTTGGAACAAGGGCTGATTGCTTATCCGATATGATAGACCGAGAGTTAAACGGCTCACAGAAATTTGGCATCGGTGGATTAAAACTCGATTCCATGACGTACTTTATGCCAAGCAAAAATCATTACGGCAGACAGCTAATTTATACCATTCCCGAATATCATACGAAAGCGCAGGTGTGATATGAATCTATACAGCGCTTATGATTATCTATGTAATGAACCATATTACATAGAAGGAATCGGAAATGTAAGGTGCCCCACACTGCGGGATATCAGAAAGGTTACTTATAACCACTTTTCGATGTTCTCAAATATTCTGTCTATGACGCTTGAAACTTATGTTGATGCCTTTGGTCTTACTGAGGCATTTCAATCTTTAGACGAAGAACAACGGTCAAAATATTCTATTTTCTACCTGATGTTATTTGGCAATACACAGTTGCTTTTAAGTATGCTGAAACTATTTATTGTAGACAGCATCAAGCTTAATGAAGAAACCAATGAGTTTATTACATATAATGTGGATGAAAATGGGAAAGAAAACAACGTAGGAATTATTTGCAATGAAAATTTTGACAAATTACGGAATGAGATTCAATGTATATTAGGCATTAAAGAGCCGGCAGAAAAAGAACAAAAGTTTAAAAATGAGTATGCCCGAAAAATGTATGAACAATTTAAGCAGCACGCTCAAAAGCAGAAAAAAGAAAGTGATGAAAACTTTGCATTCGATAATATAATTAAAAAATACTGCACTCATAATAAAGTCGGCATTAATATCCTAAATGTTTGGGATATGACATATTATCAGTTTGTTACCATGTTCAAAGAGTATGGTAATGGAAGGCAGCATGACTTTAGTGATATGATGGCTGCAAACACTTTCTCTTATAAGAAATCCACCGATTATAAGGCGATGGACTATATGAAAAAAATTGAATAATTATAAAACTAATACCACTGTTGATCAGTGGCTTTTTTATTTTAAGGAGGAAATTTATGAACGATATTAATATGGCTAACAGGCAGTGTTGTGATCTCGATATTAGAGATTATAAAACAAAGGCACCCTGGATGGATGCTAAATTCTGTAACACCACTACAATGGGATTCTCCAGTGATCCCGTATTCGCAATGAAAAAAGGGGCTAAAGCAATCAAGTTTGATAATCCTCTTGACGGTACTATTGCTTTAACATTCCAGATGGCTCCCTTTAGGCTGTATGCAATGCTGAGCGACGGTGAAGTAGAGACTTCTGCTGTTATTGCAAGGAAAGAAACAGTCAAAGCGACTGCAGCTGGAACTCTTACTTTGTCGAATGTTCCGGTTTCTGGCACTGTATTTGTTTATGCAGAAGGTGATTGGGGCGGAACAGCGATTAAGGGTACCGTAGCAGAAAAAGCGTTTACCGCTACAACGGAGGGTGATATTGCATTAAATACCTCATATGTTGTTGGTTACTTAGAAGCAAAAACTGATGGTGTCAAGAGAATTGTGTTCAATAATACAAGAGTACCAAAAGACTTCTATATTCAGATGTCTACATTAGACAAAAATGAATCTGGAGAGATTGTGCCGGTTAGAATGACGGCTTATAAAGCGAGTCCGCAGAGAAATCTCGACTTATCCTTCTCTTCTGAAGGAGATCCGGCAGAAATTACAATTACCTGTGACTGCTTGGAAGACGAAAATGGTGATGTCCTTGATATGATTGAAATCACTGACGAAGTAGCGTAAACAGACATAGAGGGTGGGTTATCACTCATCCTCTTTTAAAAGGAGAGATAATATTGATTAGAGAATGCAAAGTATTAATGAGAAATAATCTGGTTATGGTAGTAGACTTTGAGGGGAAAGAAGTTCAGATGCCATCTGATAACGGCAATGAGGAAAATATTTATGTTGAATTACAGAACAATAAATTTACGGTAACCTCAAAAGAAAAATATGACAACTTTTCGAAACCTGTTAAAAAAGAAAAAGCTGTAATCAAAAAAGAACAGCGTGTGATAGATAATGAGTGATAAGGGAGTATAACACTTGTTATTTATACAAGATTGTTGTACTCCCTATTTTTTACGGAATGGAGGTGATATCAATTAATACTAAAAAGTTTGATAAAGAATACAGTTGTCAGTGGACATTAGAATATCTGTATCTGAAAAAATGTGGTATTCCCTATACGTTTGTAAAAACCGAGGATAATGTTACCACTTGGAAATACAAAAAGAATTACCAACTCTTTGATGCTTTGAAAAATTTCTATAAAAACCTATAAGGGATTGGGTTTATATACCCCTTCCCTAGTGTCTATAAATGTCTCTACCAGGCAAAGTTCAGTCGTCTGGCAGGGGCATTTTTACATGGAGAGTAACAGACTGAACTGCTCTCCTGCCCCGATCAAAAGAAAGAAGTGATGAAATAAAAGAATGTATTATGTTAGCAATTGATTCTTCTACCATAAAAACTGGCATTGCCATTTTTAATAATGGGGACTATCAGGAAAGTCTACTTTTAGATTGTAGTAACTTTAAAAATATGGAAGATCGATTTAAAGAGATGTCTTTGAAATTGATCCATATATTAGACACATACAAACCGTATATAATTTATATAGAAGAAACCGTTGTAAATAGAAATGTCGCCGTTCAACGATTTCTCACCAGACTCCAAGGGGTAATTTATGGTTATTGCGTATTGAATGACTGTGAATTCAACGCAATAAGACCAACATCGTGGAGGAAATTAGCTGGGATTAATCAAAAGGGCAAAAAACGTAATGAATTGAAGAAGCTTGCTATAGATGCAGTATACCAGCGGTTAGGATTTAATGTTGGAGATGATGAAGCCGAAGCTATTCTTATTGGAATTGCTGCTCTGGAATTATATAAATTAAGGACACTTGTATGACAGCCATTGAATTAGTAAAATATTTATCCGAAAGAGATTATAAGCTAACTCGAGAGGAAATATTGCAAGTAATAAATCCGAAAAATAATCCAATGATTGACCATATTCTCTTTTGTAATGGGGCATGGTCTATGTGGGATAGAGAAGGTAATTACTATGGTTTTACTC
Source organism: Robinsoniella sp. (assembly GCF_034124845.1). NCBI lineage: Bacteria > Bacillati > Bacillota > Clostridia > Lachnospirales > Lachnospiraceae > Robinsoniella > Robinsoniella sp. Next base: position 5,325 of record NZ_JAWYAJ010000468.1, on the reverse strand, counting down.
AAAACAGCTAAATAAAGTGTTTCCCCTAAGAAACACATTATATGGTAATATATTCCTAACATATAGAACTTGCAAGTCTGGTATACTGTAAATAAAAAAAGAATAAGTATACCAATATGGAAAATAATTTACAACAGATGAGATGGGGAAAGAAATATTCGTTGAGAGAATTTTCGCGGATATGTGGAGTAAGCGCCTCACAGCTAAGCAAACTGGAACGCGGTGAAACTGGTGATTTGTATTATCACACAGCATGTAAAATAGCGAAAGCTCTTGATAAAAACTTAGAAGATATTTTCCCATACTAAAGAAAGGGAGTGTTTGTGGTGAGTACTAAGTTTTTACGGGTGGTATGTATGGATCTAAATGGAATTTGTCCAATCATACATACAGATGCAAACAGAAAGACAATGGATGAAGTGAATGAATTTATATCGGCAGGCATGGAGAAATATCCGAATGGAGTGTGGGTCGTCATGCCAATGGAATTATCTATTAATTAAAAATATCAACTATTATAGCTGGTCATATGACCAGCTTTTTCATATGGAGGAAATAAATATGAATTTTAACATTACAAAGACTGTATTAACATTGAAAGAAGCTAATGATTTTATCAATGGTGTTGCTTATGCCGGGTTTTCAAAAACTGAGGATGGATCAATTCAATACAGTCCATTCTTTCAGAAATTAGAATTAAAATCTAATTTTCTGGATTATTACACCGATTATCAACACCATGAAAATGTTGAAGATGATTATGCGGATTTTGCAAACTTTGACTTTGAATCTGATAGTAGAACAAGCCGAATCTACTCTTCCATTCAGTTCAAAGATATTTTGGAGTCTATAAATGAAAAAGTAGAATACATTAAAAGTCAGGATTTTTCTAATTCAAATACAAATGATATAAATCTTGAAGATCTATTTGTTATGTATTTGTCACCTTTAGTCTCCAAAATGAACGAGATGTGTGAGAAAGAAACGCAGCGTATAGAGCATGAAACCAAAGCTCTTATGGAAGCCGAAAGATTATCAAAAGCCCAGACAAAACAACTGGAATATTTAAATGCGGTAAACGAAAATTTCACTCCCGAAGAACGTGCTAATTTAGAGAAATCTATGGCTGATAAAGATGTGGATATGAATGATCTCTTATCTAAATTAGCCGATAAATATTTTATTAGCGACAAGCACAATGACAATGTCGAAAGTTTATTTAATAGCCAGCAGGAAACTATCAAAAAACAGAATGCGGAAATAAAAGAGCTGAAAGCTAAAGAAAGTGCCCGTAATGTAATTAATTATAGAAATTAGGTGATAAATTGGCAGCATTAAATTCTATCGGAGCATTAAAAGAGATTGCGCTCCAAAAAATGACTGCGGCACATAACGAGGCAAGAGCCGCATCATTTGTTGATTTAGAAATGGAAGTTGGGCATTATTATGATGGGACTGTACCAGACGTTTATATACGTACCGGCACACTCATGGAATCTCCCGATGTTAGCCCGGTATCAAAAGGTGGAAATTCTGTTGAATTTGAAGCCAAGATGGATGACAGCATATCTTATAGTACCGGTACCTATAATGGATCACAGGTAATAACCGCTACCAACGAAGGAACAAGCGGGACAATTGGTAATCATGGATACTGGGAACGGGCAAAAGAAGAAATGAAAGAAAATACCATTAGTGCATATTCAAAATATTTTAGTAGATAAGCATCTCACATGAGGTGCTTTTTTTAATGTAAAAGGGGGATTTAAATGGCTGAAGATTTTATCCTGCGAGTCCGGGGTGAACTAGACCTAAGCTCAGCAGAACGCCAATGGCATAGTTTTGTATCATCTAAAGACAAAACGTCTTTCGTGGTAAAAGCAGATCTTGATTTTGGTAATAGTTTAAAAGAAATAGATGAAATAAAAGCTAAAATAGCAAAAGAATTTGAAAAAGCTCTTGGAGTAGACAGTAAAACAGCAAAAAGGTATGCAAATGTGCTATACAACGAGAGTAGTAAAGAGCACAAAAAATACGTAGCAGATGTAAATAAAGCCGAAGAAGAAGTCGCTGCCAAGAAAAGGAAACGACTTCAGGTAGCTACTCGGGAAGAAAGTGCCAGAAGAAAAAAAGAAGAAGCTATAGAATATCGCTGGCAGAAAAATTTATACAATCAAGAGCAAGCCCAAGCGAAACAGATTGCTAAGATCAAAGAAGATAATCTAAAGCAAACACGGAAAGCTGATGCAACTGATAAACACAGACAGGCTCAGCAGCAAGTTGCCGCCATGAAAGCTAATGCGTACTCAAAAAATGCTCATAACAATTCCCTAGTTGAATCGGGGAAATCGAATATAGCAAAATGGACTGCAGAGTATAAGTCTCGGGCTGATCAAATTTCAAAAATACAAAGTGATCTTCAAGACGGCAAGTTTTTATCAAAGTCATCTTCGATGTCTAAAAGCCTAAATAAATATTCTGGGCAAGATAGTGAACTTCTAAAGCAAGCAAAGCAATATGAAAGTATATATAATAATTCATTTAATAACATAAAAAGACATTTTGACTCATCTGATTCTTTTAGACTAGATGACAAAACTTTAGTGTCTTCGTTTTCCAACATGGAGACAGCCGCAAAGCGCTTTGGAAATACGATGAAAGCTGTCGCCAACGAGTCATCCGGATCAATATCTACGTTTGAAGCAACAACTGCATCTAACAAAACATTAAACTGGTTAAATAACAATACAAAAGCTGCAAAAAAATACGGTGATGCCCTACAACAACTAGCAGAATTACAACGTTCTGCCACAAGCGCAGGCGATGCAAAAAAGTACCAAAGTGAAGTTAATGCCATCAAAGCTGCCGCCGCTACTGAAGGTTTGACCGGTAATAGTTTTCTTACCGAGATGGGGCGAGGATTTAAGCAAATTGGGCAGTTCGTAGGGGTTTATGGTGCAATTCAAAAAACCGTAGATACTGTTGGAGAGTTAGTTGTTAATGTCAGAGAAGTCGATTCGGCAATGACAAATCTCTATAAGGTTACAGATGAGACAAGTGATAAATATGCATCATTCAAAAAAGATTCTGGTAAGACTGCCAAGGATTTAGGAAGAACCATGTCTTCTTACATAGATCAGACAGCTACCTGGGCAAAACTTGGTAACACGCTTTCTGATAGTGCTGAATTAGCTAAGACAAGTTCTATCTATGCCAATGTAGGGGAAGTAGATGACGAAACAGCCGTATCTGATATCATTACTGCCATGAAAGCATTTAATATCCAAGCGAAAGACAGTATTCAAATCGTTGACCAGCTTAATATATTGGGAAATAAATATGCTACTTCATCAAAAGATATTGGTCAAGGCTTGAAAAACTCTGCCTCCGTTATGGCTTTAGCAGGAAACTCAATTCAAGAAACAGAGGCAATGATTACGGGTGGCGCTGAAATTACTCAAGAGGCTGGAGAACTTGGAAACGCGCTTAAAATTTCTACCTTGCGATTGCGTGGAATGAAAGGCGAACTTGAAGAATTAGGTGAAGATGTCGAAGGTATTGAATCCGTAAGTAAGATTCAAACACATTTGTTGAATTTAACCAAAGGAAAAGTCAATATATTTGATGATTTAGATCCAACTAAATTCAAATCAACCTTTGAGATCTTTAAAGATATCGCTGAGGTGTATGATTCTTTAAAGGAGACTGAACAGGCTGATCTTCTTGAAACGGTAGCAGGAAAACATCAAGCAAATAGAATTGCTGCACTTTTAAAATCTTTTCAAACTGGGCAGGTTGACAATGCCCTTAATGACGCTATGAATTCAGACGGTTCAGCACAAGCTGAGCAAGATCGCTGGATGACTTCTTTAGACGCAAAAATCAATCAATTCAATGCAGCGAAAGAATCATTTGCAAATACTCTCATTGATTCAGATTTTTTAAAAGGCATCGTTGACTTTGGAACATCCGGTATTTCTGTATTAGATGATATGATCAGTAAATTTGGTTCGCTAAATACTATAGTTGCAACAGTAGCTGCCGGCTTATCGATGTTTAAAAACGTGGGTGGGGATCGAGATTATATCTCTTATCAGCTTCCTCTAGACGCCCACTACAATTCTGGGGGTAACTCTGAACGAGTTTATGCTAAAATGGTGGCATAAACAAGGGAATTGTACAGCAAACAACCGAAACTGGTACGTCTAAAAAACGTATTTCTTTTTTGATAATTTATGAACGGGGTAAACCGCTACGTCTCAATTACTACCTGTCTGAAGATAAGACTCTTCAAAATTTGGAATAGGAACTTGACCTGAAAGGGCTTAAGCATAGTAAAAAGATTGAGAATAGGTGAGTCCGCAGCAAAACCTCTACGTCTTATAGAGGGATGTTCATCGACTATAATGGGAACTTGGATACGACACCTTACGTCAAACATTCAAGAAGGTATAGTCAGAGCTGTAAGTGAACGCATCATGATAAAATTGTTAGCATAGATATATCACTGTGCTTATGCGTATTGTGACTCGCCACACAAGCGAGGATGATATAATTGTGTGAACACATGTTCCAACTACTCTCCTGTCAAATTTTGGTATATAATATAAACAAAAAAGGGGGATTTGGAATGAGTGGTGAAAAAAATAAAGATAATAATCAGGTTAAAATAGAATATGAGCCAGTTGAATTAAACGAATGGGTATCTGCAGCTGTCGAAACAGATAAAACTAAATCAATCGATGTTGTAAAGATGAGTGGAAACCCCAATAACAAAGAACGGAGATGATGTAATCGTACAAGAACTAATATTTATCATAAATAATATCTCTATAGTGTTGCAATATTTCATACCAGGCTTCTGGTTTTTAATTATTTTTAAATTTTTTGTGTCAAAAAAGATTTCTAATGTTATGATGACTATCATGAGCTGTGTAATCAGTTATATTTTCATATCATTTATAAGTGCCATAAATCAAGTATGGTTAAAGCAAGATATTATTCAACAACCAGTTGTTATGTCGTGTATAGCAATTACTCTGTAAACTTTCATGTCATGTACATTATCATTAATATACACCAGTGATAAATTTAAAAATTTTATGGTAAAATATTTTCATCGGACACCAAACGAGGATATATGGTTGGATGTATTAGATTTTAAAAATGGTTCAAATCTAAAGGTATTTTTCAAGGAAAAAGAAAATTACTTAATTGGACAGTATAAATGTTATGAGGAAAAAGGAGCAGATTCTTGGTTTGCATTAACAGGATATGCTTGGTTTTCTAAAAGTACAGGCAAGATATTAAAGCCAAGCTATTTAG
>NZ_JAWYAJ010000467.1:0-4063 GCF_034124845.1 Robinsoniella sp. | reverse complement strand
TATGTATGAAGATGCATTATGCCAGGATCAGGCGATGATCCGGCAGATACGTCAGGCAGACAATTACCGGGATTATGCCCAGGCGTTTGCCGAAATGGGCAAATATGCAAGGCTTTCTTCTAAAAAAGATGAAGCTGTTTCTGAAAATAAAAAAGAACAGGTAAAAGCAATCCGGGAACAGGTGAAGAAAAGCCTGAAAGGACTGCAGGAGCAGTACTTTTTTGGAAGCTTAGAATCCGTGATTTCCGATATACAGGGAAGCCGAGAGGTCATGGGCGTCTTAATTGACCTGGCATGTGAATTTACAGAGCGGTATGCGGGGAAAAAGAGAGAAAAAAACGTGGTGGATTTTAGTGACCTTGAGCATTTTGCCCTGAATATCCTGGTAGAGGAAAAGGACGGGGAGGCAGTGCCCACGCAGATTGCAATGGATCTGGCAGAACATTATGAAGAAATTCTGATTGATGAATACCAGGACAGCAACCTGGTCCAGGAATTGATCCTTACCAGCATATCTAAGAAATGCATGGGAAAATATAATATTTTTATGGTGGGGGATGTGAAGCAGAGTATTTACCGTTTCCGTCTGGCAAGGCCGGAACTGTTTATGGAAAAATATGATACGTATCCGGTTACGGACAGCCAATGCCAGCGAATTGACCTGCATAAAAACTTCCGCAGCAGAAGCCAGGTTCTGGTCAGCGTGAATTATATCTTTGAACAGATTATGGCAAGATATCTTGGAAATATCCAGTATGATGCGGAGGCGGCACTTTATCCCGGCGCCGCTTTTCCGGAAAAACAAGCTGACGGGGAGGGATTTACCAATACGGAAATGCTTCTGGTAGATCTGGACACGTTAGATGAGGTGGTAGAGGATGTGGAAGAGAATGCCAGAGAACTGGAAGCCAGGGCAATCGGCAGCCGTATTCTGGAGATAGTGGGTAAAGAGGATGTGCTGGATAAAGCAACGGGAACCTACCGAAAAGCCAGGTATGGGGACATAGTAATTCTTCTGCGTACCATTTCCGGATGGGCGGAGTCCTTTGCAAGAGTGCTGGAAAGCCAGGGAATTCCGGCGTATACCGGGTCACAGACCGGATATTTTTCTACGGTGGAGATACAGACCATACTGGCTTTTCTGAAAATTGTGGACAATCCAAGGCAGGAAATACCCATGGCGGCAGTATTAAAGTCTCCCATTGGGGGGCTGGAGACACAAGAACTTGCTGTTATTAAAAGCTTAAATCCAAATATGCCGTTTTATGAATGCTGCAGGCTGTATGCTTCTCAGCCGGATGAAGGTGATGCCTGCCAAAAGGGCATAATAGAAAAGTTAAAGAAATTTTTCCGTATGCTGGATCATTTCCGCATGCTGGTACCCTATACACCGATGCATGAACTGTTGTGGCAGGTACTGGATTCCACCGGATACGGGGATTATGCAGCAGCGATGCCGGGTGGAGAACAGCGGACGGCAAATCTGAAGATGCTGGTGGAAAAAGCCATGACTTATGAGACTACCAGTTATCGGGGGCTGTTTAACTTTATCCGCTATATCGAGAACTTACAGAAATACAATGTGGATTATGGCGAGGCGAGTACCATTGGTGAACAGGAAGATACGGTGCGGATTATGAGTATTCATAAGAGTAAGGGACTGGAATTCCCAATCGTATTTGCAGGGGGAATGGGCAAGTCATTCAACCAGCAGGACAGCAGGAGCAGGGTGCTGCTCCATCCGGATCTGGGGATTGGCTGCGATTATATTGATCCCGTTCTTCGTGTGAAAAGCCCTACACTTTTAAAGAAAACCATTCAGCGGGAAACCATCAATGAAAATCTGGGGGAAGAACTGCGGGTATTGTATGTGGCTTTCACAAGAGCAAAAGAAAAACTGATTATGACCGGTGCGGTGACGAAAATTGCTGACAAGATAAAAAAATGGAGCCAGATCTGCCGCAGGGAAGAGGAAAAAATTTCTTTTACCGAGTTATCCGGTGCGTCATCCTATCTGGACTGGGTGATGCCTGCGCTTATGCGCCACCAGTCGGCACGCAAGTTATTGGAGGAATATGGATTTGTGAACGATCCTGCACATGAACTGTACCGGAAGGAAGCCTATTTTTCCATCCGGGTATGTCCGGTGAAAGAACTGGTTACCAGAGAGGCTGCTCATCAGATGGCAATCAAGGTTTCCAAAGAAGAACTTTTAGAGCGGGGACAGCGGATGCTGAGTGAGCAACAGCTGGAAGCTCTGGACAAGCGCATGGATCCGGTATACCCCTATGAACAGGATGGGGATATTCATGGGAAAATTACAGTTTCGGAACTGAAAAAATACAGCCAGTCCGCAGATAACCTGCTATACGGGGAGGAAGAGTTTTTCATTTATGAAGAACCGGATATTGTTCCGCTGATACCCAGGTTTATGCAGCAGAAAACCGAAGTGCCCGGAGCAGTGCGTGGTACGGCTTACCATAAGCTGCTGGAGGAACTAAATTTTGCGGATGCTGCCGGAAGCCAGAAACTGAATGCACAGATTGAGCGGCTCCTGGAAGCAGGAAAAATGACCCGGGAAGAAATAGATCTGATTGATAAAAGAAAAATTGTACGTTTATCTGGTTCAGTTCTGGGAAAACGGATGGCAAAGGCAGAACAGGAGGGAAATCTGTACCGGGAACAGCAATTTGTCCTGGGCGTTATGGCTTCTGAAATAAAAGAATCCTGGTCAAATGAAGAAATGGTGTTGATTCAGGGTATCATAGATGCATTTTTTTACGAAGATGAGGCAATAATTCTGGTTGACTATAAGACAGATTATGTACCGGAAGACCATGCAGAAATACTGGTGGATAAATATAAGATCCAGCTGGACTATTATGCACAGGCGCTGGAGCGTATGACCCAGAAAAAGGTGAAAGAGAAGATACTTTATTCCTTCTGGCTGCAGAAAGGAATCCGGATCAAATAGAGGGGAAGAGTCAGTTTGAAAATTCATTCATCCTTTTCCATGTTAAGGAAGTTTTAAGGGGATTTCACACAATTATGGTTGATTTTTCAAATACCAAAAGCTATACTTAACACGACAGTATTTTAAATGAGGAGTGCAAAATGAACTGGATAAAAAAATTGTTTCAAAATCAGGCCGTCCGTTATATTTTCTTTGGCGGATGTACTACACTCGTTAACCTGCTTTCTTATACGCTTATGCGTACCATAATGGGTATCGATATTACCATAGCCAATTTTATCTCAATATTATTGGCGATTGTGTTTGCATATGTGGTTAATAAGATCTTTGTATTTGAGAGTAAGCGAAATACCGTTTGGGAAGTCATTAAAGAATGTGTGCAGTTTGTAGGAATGCGGCTTTTGACCATGTATATTGAGGTATTTGGTGTCGTCCTGCTTAGCTGTGTCTGGGGCATGAATGATTTAATTGCCAAACTGGTAATTCAGGTAGTTGTATTAGTATTAAATTATATTTTCAGCAAAGCATTTGTATTTAAAGAAAAGAAGGATATAGCAGAATTAACGGAAAAAGAAAGAAAGATCCGTAAGACGAAGAAATGGTGTGTCATTGCATCAGCCGGAATTCCGGCAGTCGTGATGTTCATTGCTTATATTGCCAACGGAGTCTTTCCATTTGGGGACCACGGTGTGCTGATCATCGATTCCCTGCATCAGTATCTGCCGTTTTTTACGGATTTTCATGACAAGCTTGCAGCCAGTGAGTCCTTATTATATTCCTTTGGCGGAGGCCTGGGTTATAATTTCTGGGCGACTTATGCTTATTATCTGGCAAGCCCGTTGAATTTTCTCATTGTATTATTCCCAGCCAGGAATATGATGGATGTAATGGCATACCTGATCATTCTTAAAATTGCATTGTGTGGAGGCTGCTTTGGATATTACCTGACCACCCGGAATAAGGGAAAGAACTTTACTCCGGTAGTGTTTGCCGTGATGTATGCACTCAGCAGTTTTATGATTGGATACTATTTCAATTTGATGTGGCTGGACAGCATTGCCCTGCTTCCAATTGTTATGCTTGGCATCG
>NZ_JAWYAJ010000466.1:0-3912 GCF_034124845.1 Robinsoniella sp. | reverse complement strand
CATGAGTAACCATCAGTATGGATATCCCATTTTTCTTTAAATCTCTCATAATTTCCAGCAACCGATTCTTGGAAGATGCGTCAATCCCCTTTGTTGGTTCATCCAGCAGCAAAATTTTAGGTTTCAACAGCAGCATTTTCCCTATGGCTGCTTTCTGCTGTTCTCCGCCGCTTAAATCATAGGGGTGCTTGGGAAGAAGGTGTTCGATTTCTAACATCTTGGCCGTCTGCTCAATCATACGGCCCATTTCTTCCTTATCATAGCCCATCACTTTCCCCATTTCCTCATAGTCTTCCCGTACACTTTCCTTTAAAAATACCGTCTGGGGATTTTGAGGCAGTGACGCGAGGATCTGGCGGTACAATTCATTTCCCTTATACGCTTTCTGTTTCTTACCGAAAATTTTGATTTTTCCTTTATATGCATGATTTACATGTGAGATTACACTGAGCAGCGTGGTTTTTCCGGAACCGTTGCTTCCCAAAATGCTAACGATCTCTCCTTTATATAATTCCAGACTGACACCCTCCAGGATATCCGGCAGCTCCCGTTCATAGCGAAACCAGACGTCTTTCATGGACAGTACTATTTCCTGCTTCAGCCCTTGTTGCGTGAATTTATCATCCTGGTGGATGGATTCGCTCTTCTGGTCCAGTTCTTGTTCCTCCTTATACCAGGTACTTAAAAACTGGCGCCCCTCTCTTACCGTAAGCGGACAGGCACAATCCACATCCAGCCCGTTATAGATCCGCACTGCACTGGGCAGTCCAAGCATCATTTTATGGTTTGCTTTAATTTCTTTTAATTTCTTTCCTGCATCCCTGGGATTCTCCCACAACAGCAGCTTACCCTTTTCCATAATCCCAACTTTATCCGCAGCCGGGAAAACATCTTCCAGGCGGTGCTCTGTCAATATAATCGTGGTTCCAAGCTCCCGGTTCAGCTTTACAAGGGTAGCGATAAAATCCGATGATGCAATGGGATCCAGCTGGGAAGTGGGCTCATCCAGAATCAGAAGTCTGGGCTGCATTGCCATAATGGATGCCAGATTCAGCAACTGCTTCTGCCCTCCGGAAAGCTCTGAAGTATTTCTGCGAAACCAGCCGTCTATTCCAAAAAAGCAAGCCATTTCTCCCACTCTTCTGCGAATAATCTGATTATCAAGCCCCATATTTTCCAGGCCAAAAGCAAGCTCATGCCACACTTTATCCATCACGGTCTGGTTTTCCGGATTCTGCATAACATATCCGATATCGCAGGCACTGACACGTTCTGTTAATTCCTCCTGCCTTACCCCCAGATAACGCACTTCTCCGTCTTTCTCCCCATGGGGTGCAAGCTCTCTTTTTAATAATCGAAGCAATGTGGTTTTACCACAGCCGGATTCTCCGCACAGAACAATAAACTCTCCCTCTTCTACCGAAAAGCTCACATGATCCAGTGCACTTGCCTCCTGTTCCGGGTATGTAAAACTTAAATTCTCGACCTTAAGTATTTCCATTGTATTTTCTCCTTCAATTCCAGTAATCCCGGCAGTATCATAAATAATAAAACAACAGCATACCGGAAAATATCTCCGGCTTTCTTTCCAATCCAGGAGACAACCGGATAGTAGTAAAAGTCAAATTTTCCGGCAAAATAATTTCCACCTATATACAACATCATAATTCCAATCGCTGTGATTAAAATACCATCTGCTTTCCGAAACCGGAAAAGAGAAAAATTCTTTCTTCCCGGCAGCCCGTATCCTCGCGCTTTCATTGCATCGGCGGTTTCGATAGAGTTTTCAAGAGACCAGGACAGCAGGCTGTCAAATACCCGCATAGAACTACCCAGCTTGTCAAACTTGCTGTCACTTGCATACAGTCCCATTGCCTTCTGTGCCTGGTTAATTTTTTTGATCTGTACTTTAAAGAGAGGAATAAAGCGCAGCGCCATAGACAGCACCAGTGACAATTTCGGAATCGTTTTCCCAAACAGATACAAAAACTTATCCGATGTCATAATAACGTTCAGGCATTTACACCAGAACATTACACCCACAATCATGACGGCAATTGCACCTCCATACATAATCGCTTCCAGGGTAACCGGGTTGTCGTTCATGAAAAATAAAATCGTCTCTCCATTATGTGAAAACAGAGGATTGGTAATTGCAACCAGAAGAAACAGGAAAAAATAGAATACCAGGTTATGCGCCACGATACGGGCGGGATTCAGCATGGAAAAAAAGAGAATTGCACCAAACAGCGTACACAGTAAAATCACCGGATGCGTAGAAAACATGGTAAATAAAATAACACATACATAATATGTAAATAATACAATCGGATGGAATTTTTCAAAACCGCTCATGTCTTTCTCCTTCGCTTACTTATTCTTCTGTCTCAGTATTCTTGCTGTCATTTTGCGTATCAAATCTTCCTCCAATATCCCGTCCAAGTTCACAGTTATAAACAAATTCGATTACATCTCGATCCTTTGGTTTATATCGGCTGCACCCATAGTCCGGAAATGCTCCATTAACCCGGTACATCCATCCGCTAAGGGGACCGCAGGAATATTCATACAGAAAATTTATCCCCTGAATGTAGGCACTTCCGTAAACGTTATCCTGTGCCCCCTGATATTCCATCTGAATTTTTTCATGGCGCGTGGCACGGTTTAGAATATCAAAAACAGTGTCCTTCGGACGAAGTACATATTTTGTCGGTGCTAAAATCACACCGTCTGCCGGAACATATTTTGCATCCTGCAGCTCCGGCGCCAGCCGGTCCCAGTTATCCAGGATCGTATCACACCGGATGCTAAATGTAACAGTCTGGGAATCTTCTGTAATATCATCCACATGAGTCAGGTAATAATCTTCCACAGACTGAAACTTTGTACCTTTAAACAGAACAATGATAATGATAGCCGCAAAGGCAAGTATCAGTAAATCTTTTTTCATTTGTGTACCCATTTCCTATCACCGATTTCTGTGACAGTGCCACTGCAAAAAAAGGTTAAAAACCTTTGTGACTTCCTTTCTAATTCCTATTTTTCAAGCTTTATGGAGTGACAATGATTTTAGGCTTAGGCTTAATTGTCGTCTTCGTCATCTTCGTCTTCATCGTCATTTTCTCTTATATATTTCTCATTTTTCAGCCGTTTCCTTCTGCCCATGCGTATAGCCACAATAACAACCAGAATAACCACCAAAACTACCGCTGCTGCTGCTGCAATTATCGCGTTCAGCTGGTTCTTAATTCTGACATTTGCCTGAAGGATATCCTCGTACTGTAAAATCTTGGTCTGGTCATATGCGCTTAAACTTTCAATTTTTCGCTGAATTTCTTTAACTTTTTCTTTGTCCTTTAAAGAAATTTTATCCAGTGGATAAAGCTTCTTCGTAACTTCCTCATTGACTGATTTAATAGTCTCTTTAATCTGGTCAATTTCTTTTATTTTTTCTTCCAGCTTTTCTTTGTATTGCTTATAGTCTTCTTTATTCTCCGATTTGCGGTATTTGTCCAGAAGAGTGACCACTTCTACGTAAGATTCGCTGGTAATGGGATCGGGCAGGCTGTCCACCTTTTTTACATCTTCCTCTGTAAAATAAATATTTGCGGACATTGCCAGCTCCTGTCCAAACAGAGAAGTGACCGTACCGTTTCCCTTTGTATTCAAATCCATATGTTCTGACAATGGCTCTGAGTTGTTTGCAATCCCTTTTTCAGCCATTTTATCTGCCAGGACAGCATAAGAGGAAACATAGCTTCTTTCTTCTGCCGGAATTTGTTCATATGCATCATAAACAGCTGTGATTTCCTCCGATGCTGCATCCTCTTTCAGGTTATGTATCCTGGTCTCCAAATCCGATATCTGCTTTTTTAGTTCCGCAGTCTGCTCCGGACGGAAATCATATAAATT
>NZ_JAWYAJ010000465.1:0-2685 GCF_034124845.1 Robinsoniella sp. | reverse complement strand
TAAAGGACAAAAAAGAGGGGTTGCTATTGCTTATGATTCAAGAAGGATGTCTCCGGAATTTGCCAATGAGGCTGCACTATGCTTAAATGCAAATGGGATAGTAACCTATATTTTTGATTCTCTGCGGCCGACACCTGAGCTTTCTTTTGCAGTTAGAGAATTGGGCTGCATAGCAGGAATCGTAATCACAGCCAGCCATAATCCTTCTGAATACAATGGGTATAAAGTATACTGGGAAGATGGTGCGCAGATTACCTTCCCTAGAGACAAAGAAATAATTGCGGAAGTGAAAAAAGTTGAAGATTATCATTTTGTAAAAACGATAGGGAAAGAAATTGCGTGTGAAAATGGGCTTTATAAGATCATAGGAAAAGAGATTGATGAGCGCTATAATCAAGAACTTCATAAACTTTCTATGAATAAAACAGTTATTGAAAAAATGGCAGATAGTATGACTATAGTATATACTCCATTACATGGTACAGGAAATACACCCGTGCAGAGGATCTTAAAAGAATTGGGATTCAGAAAAGTTTATATTGTAAAGGAACAGGAAAAACCAGATGGAGATTTTCCAACTGTTGTCTCGCCAAATCCAGAAGATCCAAAAGCATTTACGCTTGCACTTGAACTCGCTAATAAGGTAAAAGCGGATCTTATTCTGGCTACAGATCCGGATGCAGACAGACTTGGGATTTATGTGAAAGATAGTAAAACAGGAGAGTATATAAGTTTTACCGGAAATATGTCAGGGATGATAATTGCCCATTATATGATATCTCAAATGAAAGCAAATGATATTCTGCCTGAGAATGCAGCTTTGATAAAGACCATTGTTACTACAAATATGGTGGATGAACTTGCAAAAGAATATCAAATAAAATTGATTGAAGTACTGACTGGATTTAAATATATCGGAGAACAAATTAAATTCTTTGAAAAAAATAAGCAGTATCAATATGTATTTGGAATGGAGGAGAGTTATGGTTGCCTCGTTGGTACTTACGCAAGAGATAAAGACGCTGTATCAGCTGTGATGCTGTTATGTGAAGTGGCTGCATATTGTAGCTATAATCATATGACATTATGGGATTATTTGCAAAAACTTTATAATAAATATGGTTATTATAAGGAAGATCTTATATCTTTTACATTTAAAGGTCTGGATGGTAATTTGAAGATACAGAGAATTATGGAAAAGTTTCGTTGCAGTAATATAAGTGAGATTGGACATTTAAATGTGAATAGGGTTCGTGATTATCAAACAGGAAATATAAAAAATATAATGACAGATGGGGTGGAAGAGACTGGATTGCCAAAATCAAATGTTCTATATTATGAGCTTGAAGATAATGCATGGTGTTGTGTAAGACCATCCGGAACGGAACCTAAAATTAAGTTTTATATAGGGGTAAAAGAAAGAAGTTCAAAAGAAGCAGAATTAAGATGTGAGGGTATTAAAAAGGAATTAGAAGAAATAGTAGAAGAATGTTAAAAGGAGAATATATGATGTATAATTATCTTATTGTAGGTGCGGGTTTATTTGGTTCGGTATTTGCTTATGAAGCGGCAAAAAGTGGGAAAACCTGTCTGGTTATTGACAAGCGCAATCATGTAGGTGGTAATATATATACAGAAGAAATGGCTGGAATTCAAGTACACAAATACGGAGCACATATTTTTCATACAAGCAATAAAAAAGTATGGGATTATGTAAATCAATTTGCAGAGTTTAACCGTTACACGAATTCACCAGTAGCATATTACAAAGGTGAGATTTATAATATGCCATTTAATATGAATACGTTTAATAAGATGTGGGGGGTTGCCACACCTGGAGAAGCAAAGGCTAAAATCGAGGAGCAGATTAAGGAAAGTGGAATAGTAAATCCTCAAAATTTAGAAGAACAGGCAATATCGCTGGTTGGTAAAGATATTTATGAAAAGCTAGTAAAAGGGTATACGCAAAAGCAATGGGGGAAATTATGTACAGAGTTGCCAAGTTTTATTATTAAGAGACTTCCTGTTCGTTTTACTTATGACAATAATTATTTTAACGATTTATATCAGGGAATTCCGATTGGCGGTTATACACAGATAATAGAGAAGATGCTTAGCGGAAGTGATGTTCGCTTAAATACGGATTATTTTGCTAACCGTAAAGAGTTGGAGAGTTTAGCGGAAAAAACAATATTTACAGGTATGATAGATGAATTTTATGGTCAGTGTTATGGAGCGTTAGAGTATCGCAGTCTTCATTTTGAAACTCAATTATTAGACGAGGAGAACCATCAGGGGAATGCTGTTGTCAATTATACTGAATATGATATTCCATATACGAGAATAATAGAGCACAAACATTTTGAGTATGGTAATCAGAAAAAGACAGTTATTACAAAAGAATATCCAAAACAATGGGAAGTAGGATCTGATCCATACTATCCAATAAATGATGATAAAAATGGAAAGCTGTATGAAAAATATAAAGAAAAAGCAGATAAAGAAAAAAATATCATTTTTGGCGGCAGATTAGCTGAGTATCGGTATTATGATATGCATCATGTAATTGAGCAGGCATTACATTGTGTGGAAAAAGTAGTGCAGTGAACACTTTGTGTATGAACTTGAAATTATATTCGTAGATGATGGTTCTAAAAATCAAACGTTAGAGTTAGAAAAGAGTTA
>NZ_JAWYAJ010000464.1:0-14004 GCF_034124845.1 Robinsoniella sp. | reverse complement strand
TCTCCAGTGCCAGTCCCGGAATCTGTACAGGATTCCCCTTCTGATCAATGGCTACCACCCGCATAGGTAATCTTTCCATTCAACACAACGGTCTGGTTCAGATATGCCTGATTTGAACTGCAAATTATCAATTGCCGCTGTGGTAACCTCCGTCTGTGCATGCCGATTCGCCACAATACCGGCGATTTCATCTATCCACTGCATCAGCATTCCTCCAAACAATCTGCCATAACCATTAATATGTCTTGGCATAAGCAGATAGGAATTTTCTGTCTGGTGTTGTCAAAAATAATGCGGTTTCATTACCGCTACACCATAACATTTTATCATTGACAACCTCATTTTTTTCATATACTATATACTTTGATTATCAAATCTTTTGAATCGATAACAAAAGGAGACTTCCATGAATAATTTTGTGATTACTACAGATTCCAATTCCGATCTTCCATCGGAATACATAGAAAAATATAATTTAACGATTATTCCCCAATATTATGCTTTCGGAGAGGATGTCTATGGGGATGAAAAGCACCTGACTCCATCTGAATTCTACAAAAAGATGCGGGAAGGTGCACTTCCAACTTCCATGGCTAATAATCCGGCAGTCATCCGCCAGCGCTTTGAAGCATTGTTGAAAGAGGGACTGGACATCCTGCATATTGCATTTTCCTCCAACCTGAGCGGCAGTTATAATAATGTTGCGGTTGCAGCCAGAGAACTTATGGAAGAATATCCCGGAACCAGGATTCAGGTAATTGATTCTCTCACGGTATCTCTGGGAGAAACCCTTCTTGTCCTTCGTGCCCTGGAATTAAAGGAAAAAGGGAAATCAATAGATGAAATTACAGCCGTTTTGGAAGAAGAAAAGCTTCACGGTAATGTACAGTTTACCGTTGATGACCTGCATCATTTGCAGCGTGGGGGAAGGGTTTCCAAAGTTGCTGCGGTATTTGGCAGTATGATTAATATTAAACCCATCCTGTATGTTAATCCGGAGGGAAAACTGGTTCCGCTGTCTACCGTGCGCGGACGTAAAAAGTCACTTACTGCTTTAGTAGAGAATATGAAAGCAACCCTGGAAGAAAACTATGACAAGAGCCGCCCCATTGGAATCATTCATGGTGACTGTATTCAGGATGCAGAATTTGCCGCATCACAAATAAGGGAAAAACTGGGTATTCAA
Source organism: Robinsoniella sp. (assembly GCF_034124845.1). Taxonomy (NCBI): domain Bacteria; kingdom Bacillati; phylum Bacillota; class Clostridia; order Lachnospirales; family Lachnospiraceae; genus Robinsoniella; species Robinsoniella sp. Next base: position 12,818 of record NZ_JAWYAJ010000464.1, on the reverse strand, counting down.
AATATTATCATCAATGATGTCAGCCCCAGTATCGGTACACATGCCGGTCCCGGTGCACTTGGACTGTGCTATTACGGAAAGGTTCGTGTGTAATTTTTTTATTGACTTCCCAGACCACCTATGCTATATTGAAATCGTATGGAAAAACAGATTTATCAGGTCTTCCCATGCAAATATTTTTGACCACTTTCGTTTTGGAAAGTTAAGGCCATGCGGACAGCCGGGTCAACTGCCGATTGGCAACGTTTGTTGCCTTATTGATTGAGTTAAAAGCTCAAATTTTATAAGTTGGTTACTTCATAACCAGTGTGCATCCTGGCACATCAAACTTGTGAAACGGTCAATAAGAGTAGTAAAAGTAAAATATTTGCTATATAGACTCTGATCCCTATATCTGTTTTTGAATCGGAATACTTAAGATGAATCTACGTACCTTTTTGGGGGCTCATCTTTTTCATATATGCAAATTCAAATTCAGAAAAATAAAACGCAAGTGATGGACAGTTTGTACCGGCGCTTGCGTTATTTTTTTGCCTTTTTGAAAGACAAACCGGGGCGCGTTTAATTATTACCTTTTGGTGGATAAAGGAGGTACGAATATGGAAAATAAATTGAAGCTCTACGGCTTTAATAATCTTACAAAAGCCCTGAGCTTTAATATTTACGATGTCTGTTATGCCAAGACGCCCAGAGAACAGAAGGATTATATTGCTTATATCGATGAACAATACAATTCGGAAAGGCTGCGGGCTATCCTGACACATCTGGTTGACATGATTGGCGGCACGATTCTGAACATTTCCAGCCAGGATTATGAACCTCAGGGGGCTTCCGTTACAATCCTCATTGCGGAGGATCACATGGTTCCTGCCGGGGGCGATACGGTTGTGGCGCATCTGGATAAAAGCCACGTGACGGTACATACTTATCCGGAATATCATCCTGATACCTGCCTCGCCACTTTCCGCGTAGATATTGATGTGGCTACCTGTGGTGAGATTACGCCCCTATCTACCCTGGATTATCTGATCAGTTCCTTTGATTCTGATATTATCACGATGGACTACCGGGTACGGGGCTTCACCAGAGATGTATACGGCAACAAATTATTTATGGATCATTATATGACATCGATACAGAATTATATTAAAGAAGAAACACTTCGCAAATATGATGCCGTTGATATCAACGTTTACGATGCCAATCTGTTTCATACGAAAATGCTGATAAAAGAAATTGATCTGCAGAATTATCTCTTTAATGCAGATGTATATGAACTTCCTCCCAGAGCACGGCTTGAAATTATAGGCAGTCTGCGCAGGGAGATGATTGAGATTTTCAGCGGAAGAAATATATATTAGGAGGCAAGTTATGGGAAATCATGCTTGGTCCCATGCCCCGATCTATGAGGCACTGGAACGTTTTAAACGAATGAGGGTCGTCCCTTTTGATGTCCCCGGACATAAAAGAGGACGGGGAAACCCTGAACTTGTGGAATTATTAGGAGAAAGGTGCGTCAGTATAGATGTAAATTCTATGAAACCACTTGATAATCTCTGCCACCCTATATCCGTAATTAAAGAAGCGGAAGAACTGGCTGCCGAAGCATTTGGCGCTGCAAACGCTTTTCTTATGGTTGGCGGTACTACTTCTGCCGTTCAAAGCATGGTACTCACTGCCTGCAAACGCGGTGATAAGATTATTCTTCCACGTAATGTACACCGAAGTGTTATTAATGCACTGGTGCTCTGCGGCGCCAAACCGGTATATGTCAATCCGGATATGGATCACAAGCTTGGCATTGCACTGGGGATGAAAGTTTCACAGGTAGAACAGGCTATAGCCGAACACCCTGATGCCGTAGCGATTTTAGTCAACAACCCAACCTATTACGGCATTTGCTCCAACTTAAAAGCCATTGTGGAACTTGCCCACCGGCATAACATGCTGGCTCTGGCAGATGAAGCCCATGGAACCCATTTTTATTTTGGAGAGGATATGCCCGTTTCCGCTATGGCTGCCGGAGCGGATATGGCTTCCGTCAGTATGCATAAGTCCGGAGGCAGCTTAACCCAGAGTTCCTTTTTACTCATCGGACCAAATGTAAGTGAAGGCTATACCCGCCAGATCATCAACCTGACCCAGACTACCAGCGGATCCTATCTGCTTCTCTCCAGCCTAGATATTTCCAGACGAAATCTGGCACTTCGCGGCAGGGAAGAATTTGCAAAGGTACGGGCTCTTGCCCAATATGCCCGCAGTGAAATCAATGCCATCGGCGGCTACTACGCCTATTGCCGTGAAATTATAAATGAGAACAGTATATATGACTTTGATGTGACAAAGCTTTCGGTTCACACACTGGATATCGGCCTCGCCGGAATTGAAGTTTACGATATTCTCAGGGATGAATATGATATTCAGATTGAATTTGGCGATATCGGCAATATTCTGGCATACATTTCAATTGGAGACCGCCGGCAGGATATTGAGCGTCTGGTGAGTGCATTGGCTGAAATCAAGCGCCGCTATCAGAAGGACAAAACCGGTATGCTGTCCCAGGAATATATAGATCCCCAGGTTGTGGTTACTCCCCAGGAAGCATTTTATGCGGAAAAAGAATCTCTTCCTATTGGTGAAACTGCCGGAAGGGTCTGCAGTGAATTTGTAATGTGTTATCCTCCGGGCATCCCCATACTGGCTCCCGGCGAGAAGATCACCCAGGGAATCCTGGAATACATTGAATACGCAAAAATGAAAGGCTGCTCCATGACAGGACCAGAAGATCCTGACATCGGCCACCTGAATGTCTTGAAAGGAGTGTGAGAATATGGAACTATGGTTTTCTGAGCAGCATACCCCCCATGTAAAACTGTCTATCCGAGTGAACAGGCAGTTATTCAGCGGACAGAGTTATTTTCAGAGAATTGATGTTTTTGAATCCAAAGAATTCGGACGTTTTCTTACCTTAGACGGCTATATGATGCTGACGGAAAAGGATGAATTTATCTATCATGAAATGATCACACACGTCCCTCTCGCCGTCCATCCATGTGTAAAAAAAGTCCTTGTGATCGGTGCGGGTGACGGTGGCGTTATCCGGGAGTTGACCCGCTATGCCGGAATCGAACAGATTGATATGGTAGAAATTGACCCTCTGGTGGTAGAGGTCTGCAGAAAATATCTGCCCCAGACTTCCTGCCGTCTGGATGATCCCAGGTTGAATATCTACTATGAAGACGGCCTGCGGTTTATCCGGTCCAGAGAAAACGAATACGATCTGATTATTGTTGACTCCACGGATCCATTCGGCCCGGGAGAAGGTTTATTTACCAAAGAATTCTATGGCAATTGTTATAAGGCGCTGAAAGATGACGGGATAATGGTCAATCAGCATGAAAGTCCTTTCTATGCCGATGATGCGACTGCCTGCCAGAGGGCACATAAAAGGATTGTTGAGAGCTTTCCCATCAGCCGGGTATATCAGGCTCACATTCCAACCTATCCCTCCGGGCACTGGCTCTTTGGTTTTGCTTCCAAGCGCTACCATCCGGTTCATGATTTAAACGCGGTTGGCTGGAATCTGCTTGGAATCAGCACACGCTACTATACCCCCCGGGTACATGCCGGCGCTTTTGCACTTCCAGCTTATGTAGAGGAGTTATTAAGAGATGTTGAATAAAAATATAGAAACTTTTATCGGATGTGACGCTGAATATGAAGATGCCAAGATTGTTCTGTTTGGCGCTCCCTTTGATTCTACTACTTCTAATCGACCGGGTACCCGTTTCGGCAGCAAGGCGATAAGGTCCGAGTCCTTTGGTCTGGAAACCTACAGCCCCTATCAGGATAAAGATCTGATAGATATGCAGATTTTTGACAGCGGAGATCTTGAGCTCTGTTTCGGGGATACTGCACTTGCCTTAAAGGATATTCACGACCGGGCATCAACTATCCTGGAGGATGGAAAACTGCCCCTGCTCATCGGCGGAGAACACCTGGTGACTTTAGGTTCTGTCCAGGCAGTATATGAAAAATACCCGGACCTGCATATCATTCATTTTGATGCTCATGCCGATCTGAGGGAAGATTATCTGGGCGCACAGCTCTCCCATGCCTGCGTTCTGCGCAGATGCTGGGAATTGGTGGGCGATGGGAAGATCTATCAGTTCGGCATCCGCTCAGGTGACCGGGAAGAATTTTACTGGGGAAGCCAGGGCCACGTCAGCACCCACAAGTTTGACTTTGACGGTCTGGCAGAAACCGTGGAATCCCTGAGGGGAAAACCGGTTTACTTTACCATTGACCTGGACGTACTGGATCCAGGCATCTTTCCCGGAACGGGAACCCCGGAAGCCGGAGGCGTCACCTTTATGCAATTACTGAACGCCATTATGACCGTCTGCTCCGGCGCAGACATTGTGGGGTGCGATGTGAATGAACTCTGCCCTTCCTATGACCAGAGCGGAGTTTCTACCGCAACTGCCTGCAAAGTAGTCCGTGAACTTCTTTTGGCACTGGAGCGTGTTTAACAATAATTGCTTATGATTCACGTATACTATACTGCTAACTTTAACAATACCATTCAAGGAGGATTACAAACATGGGAAAAGCACTCATTATCGGATGCGGCGGCGTTGCAAGCGTTGCCATCCACAAATGCTGCCAAAACAGTAGCGTATTTGAAGAAATCTGCATTGCCAGCCGTACAATATCAAAATGCGATGCACTGAAAGAAAAATTATCCCCAGAAACGAAGACAAAGATCACAACAGCAAGGGTTGATGCTAATAACGTAGAGGAACTGATTGCACTGATTGAAAAAGTTCAGCCGGATGTGGTATTGAACCTGGCATTGCCTTACCAGGATCTTACGATTATGGATGCCTGCCTGGCAACCAGGACAAACTATGTTGACACTGCCAATTATGAACCGGAAGATACCGCCAAGTTTGAATACAAATGGCAGTGGGCTTACCGGGAAAAATTTGAAAAAGCAGGTATCACCGCACTTCTGGGCAGCGGCTTTGACCCGGGTGTAACCGGTGTTTTCTCCGCTTATGCACTGAAACACTATTTTGATGAAATTAACTATATAGATATTCTGGACTGCAATGCCGGAGACCACGGCTATCCCTTTGCCACCAACTTCAATCCGGAAATTAATATTCGTGAAGTTTCCGCAAACGGCTCCTATTGGGAAGACGGACATTGGGTAGAGACAAAGCCCATGGAAATTAAACGTGTCTACAATTTCCCGGAAATAGGGGAAAAAGACATGTACCTGCTTCACCATGAAGAAATCGAATCACTGGCAATTAATATGCCTGGAATCAAGCGGATTCGCTTCTTTATGACCTTTGGACAAAGTTACTTAACCCATCTAAAATGTCTGGAAAATGTAGGCATGACCTCCATCGAACCAATTATGTATGAAGGAAAAGAAATTGTCCCTCTGCAGTTTTTGAAAGCAGTTCTTCCGGATCCCTCTTCCCTTGGTCCACGCACCAAAGGAAAAACAAACATCGGAAATATCTTTATCGGCAAAAAAGACGGCATAGAGAAGAAGATTTATATCTACAATACCTGTGACCATGAAAAATGCTATGAGGAAGTAGGCTCCCAGGCGGTCGCTTATACTACCGGAGTTCCTGCAATGATCGGTGCCATGATGCTGATGACCGGTACCTGGAAAAAAGCCGGTGTTCTAAATATAGAAGAATTTGACCCGGATCCCTACATGGATGCCCTGAATAAATGGGGACTGCCATGGAAGATTTCAGAAAACCCGGAACTTGTAGATTAGAGCGTGTTATACAGGAGGAATTATGAAGTTCGAACATTTACCAACACCCTGTTATGTGGTGGATCTAAAGCAATTACGCCGCAACCTGGAAATACTGAAAAGCGTAATCGATCATACCGGCTGCCGGATACTGCTGGCGCAGAAAGCATTTTCCATGTATGCAGCATATCCCATGATCGGCGAATACTTAAATGGTACTACCGCCAGCGGACTCTATGAGGCAAAACTGGGAGCAGAAGAAATGGGAAAAGAGAATCATATTTTCTCCCCGGCATACCGGGAAGATGAATTTGAAGAAATCATTTCACTATGCGGGCACATTGTATTTAATTCCTTCTCACAGTTAGAACGGTTTGGAGCAAAGGCGCGTAAGGGGGGCTGCAGTATCGGTTTACGTATAAATCCGGAATGCTCTACCCAAGATGGTCACGAGATCTATGATCCCTGTGCCCCGGGCTCCAGACTTGGTATCACCCGTGCCAACTTTCGCCCCGATCTCCTGGACGGTGTGGATGGGCTTCATTTCCATACTTTATGCGAACAGGATTCAGATGCTTTACTGGCTACCGTTAAAGCCGTAGAAGAAAAATTCGGACCCTGGCTCGCTCAGATGAAGTGGTTGAATTTTGGAGGCGGTCATCATATTACCCGTCCCGGCTACGACATTGCTGCTTTAGAAGCCTGCATTAACCGCATTCAGGAAACATACCAGGTTCAGGTCTATCTGGAACCCGGTGAAGCCGTGGCTTTAAATGCCGGTTATCTGGTAAGCACTGTTTTAGAAACCCTGCACAATGATATTCAGATTGCTATTTTAGATACCTCTGCTGCATGCCATATGCCGGATGTATTGGAAATGCCCTATCGCCCTCCTCTCCTTCAATCCGGTGAACCTGGTGAGAAACCCTGTACTTTCCGTCTGGCTGGTCCAACCTGCCTGGCTGGGGATGTCATCGGGGATTATTCCTTTGATGCCCCTATAAAACCGGGCGATCGTCTGGTATTCGCAGATATGGCTATTTATTCCATGGTTAAAAACAATACCTTTAATGGAATGGCATTGCCTGCAATCGTTATTCAAGAGGAAAGTGGAGACTGCCGGATGATCCATCAATTCGGTTATGAGGATTTTAAAACCCGTCTGTCCTGATAAGTTTTTTGAATATAATATGTACATGTAATAAGCCAAATGGACGCACCAGCGTGTCCGTTTGGCTCGTTCCACAAAGAATAAAATTAGAATATAATACTTTCTGAAAAAAGAAAAAACTGCAGCCTGTGTTACACGCTCTGGCCGCAGTTCTTTTTGTTTATAATAACTGTTTTCTTAGTTCTTCTGAACTCTGTGCAGATAAATATGCCGGCGGGATATCAAATACCGTCTTACATCCGCTCTGTCCTTCCTGGCTTAAACGATATGCTGCTCTTGCATATGCCACAAGGACGGATGAGGTAAATTCCGGATTTGAATCAAGCTTCAGGCTATACTCAATAACATGAGTATTTTCTTCATTCCAGCCTGTCTTGCCGCTGCGGATCACAAATCCTCCATGGGGAATTCCGCTGTGATCTTTCTTTAACTCCTCTTCGGATATAAAATGCACGGTTGTATCATAATCTGAGAAATAGTTCGGCATGGTTTTGATTTCATTTTCAATACGTGCCAGATCTGCTCCCTCTTCTGCAACTACATAGCATTCTCTGGTGTGTTTTTGTCTCGTAGTAAGCTCCGGCGTATCTCCGTTTCTCACCGCATCCAAAGCACTTTCAACTGGAATGGTGTACTGTTTTGCATCTTTCACACCTTCTATTCTGCGGACAGCATCCGAATGTCCCTGGCTGACGCCTTTTCCCCAAAATGTATAATCCGTTCCGTTTGGTAAAAGTGCATTTGCATACATTCTATTTAAGGAAAACATTCCCGGATCCCAGCCAACTGAAATAATACCGATCCTTCCGCTTCCTTTTGCAGCCTCATCCACCTTGGCAAAATGCTCCGGAATCTTTGCATGGGTATCAAAGCTGTCCACTACATGAAACATCTGGGCACATTTTGGTGTCTGAACAGGCAGGTCTGTTGCGCTTCCCCCGCATAAAATCATAACGTCAACAGCATCTTTCATTTTCTCCACATCTTCAGTGGAATAAACGGAAGCACCTTCTGTGAGGATTTGAACGGTCTTAGGATCACGTCTTGTAAATACTCCGGCAAGTTCCATATCCGGATTCTGCTTTAACGCACATTCTACTCCACGTCCCAGGTTTCCATAGCCCCATATACCAATTCTAATGCTCATATTTTTTTCTCCAATCTTTCGTATCGTCTGGTAAATAATTTACTTTAAAATTTTAACACTGATAAATATATTTTGACAAGCTTTTTTGAAAATTTAGTAAGAACTACCTGTTTAAAATATGTTCTGTACTGTACTTTTCTTTCATTTTAACTAAAAATTTCCGGTCATATGCCAGCCTTGCAATATCCCCAGCCCGTCCATCGGAAGCCATCGCACTGATTAACTGAATGAAGGACTGCTGCTCTAATTCCCTTCCCTTTTCTTCCCAAAAAATTCTCTCCGACCTGAGATGTTTTTCTTCATCGTATTCTTCTAAAATCACTCTCGTAACCTCCCCTCGGTTTTTTATTAAAATATCTTTCAATATATTTTCATCTATGCATTGATTTACGGCTTTTTCTATTGATTCTTCTAAGGACATGCTTATTAAATATTCACGGATAAGCGCTACAAACCGGGCATATTCATACAGTAATCTGCATTGTTCCATCAAAATGCGGTTGTGTCCCAAATTAATATTGAATATTACCGCTTTGCACTCAACACCGGCCTCCTTCTTCTGATCCGCCTGAAAGAAGGCATCTGACAGATACAGCTCTTTGCGGTCCGGCTCATCTTCTTCCCCATTATAAAAAACCAGGTACTGCGGCATAGGCAGACCGATAAGCTTACTGCCATATATATCCGCATCCTTCATTTCAATATATCCCTGATATAAATTAGCAATATAAAATAGACCTCTAAGGGGCATGTTGGGATTTACTGAACTCTGATGTTCATAGAGATTCAAGGTTCCTCCAATGAGGAAAGAAAGATCATTTTTCATTCCCATATAAACCACATTTTCCATGGTGTTAATAATCAGGTCTTCCTCATTTTCATAATGGGTGCCATTCATACTATTGTATAATTCCAAAAGATCTCTTTTGTTTTGAAAGATCAGACGGAACAGACAGTCTTTATGCTTTCTGTTTACATGATATTTTTCCGGTAATCCTTTTTCCTCGCCGCATCCCGGCAATAACTTTTCCTGCATTTATTTACCTCCAGATTAACTATCAGACTTACAGCAGGAAAACAATAAATTATCTTATTTGGCTTCATTACATTCATTTATCTATTGAATCAGGGATTTTTGTACAGAACCATACAAATAGAGAACCGGCCTATGTAGAGCCTTTCATATCAGCTTCAGAAAAGCGTGAACGATCGAAAATAGAATATTTAAAAATAAGAAATGTAATGGCCTCCTGCCATTGTTGCCTTAAGTATAACCTGTATCAAGAGAAAAATCAACCCTTAAATTAATAAGTTGAATCTAAAACAGATCAGAGGCAATTCATATGTTTTATATTGCCTCTGATTTATCATTATACAACGCGGCACAGAACAAGAGTGTATCCGATTTACATTTTCATTTTGCTTCTTCTACAGTTCATGGTAGAATAAGATAATGTCTTCATATGCCCCGTTCTTATGCAGAAATCCTCCCGGAATAGTCCCAAGCTGCACAAATCCCAGTTTTTCATAGATATGTATTGCAGACAGATTTGTATGAACCACCGCATTAAACTGCAGTAACCGAAATCCCAGTTCCTTCCCCTTCTCCAGGGAATGTTTCACCAGCTGTTCCCCTGCCTTCATCCCCCTTACGGATTTTCTGACTGCATAACTGGCATTTGATATGTGTCCGCAGCGCCCTACATTATTGGGATGCAGAATATACAGACCGATGATTTCCCCAGCTTTTTCCGCTACGGCGGTAAAGCTCTGGGATGCAAAAAATTCACTCGCACCTGCTTCGCTTAATCCCTCTCTCTGGGGAAATGCCTCCCCATCTTCTACTACCTCATTCCAGATCCGGCGCATCTGCTCCAGATCCTTCTCTTCATACGCTCTGATCTTTAATTCCATCTCATCTTCCTCTTTCTGATTCGTACTACAGGGCACATTCCACTTTGCACCTCTCTTGATACTTATAAATAATTTTTGACTATTATAGTCTTATTTTTCCATTGCGTCAACTTATTTTACTCCATATAACGGTCCAACACCAGTGCCGCCTCATTTAACATGGCGATCAGAAGTCCATATTCAAAGGGTGCTATTTCCCTTCTTTCTTCCAGCACAATGCCTACTACCGCAAATACTTTTTCATTATTCTGCACCGGAAGATATAAAGCCTTTGCTCCGGGCAGCGTACTGGTGCAGGTTCCCGCCCTGTGATGATTCTGAAATACCCACTGGGCGGCCGCACGCTCTGATTTTACTACATATTCTTTCATATCCTCCTTGGACATTCCCTTTCGTGGAAAGAGCCTGGGTCCGGTTATTTTTCCGCCCTGCTTCAAATAGATCAGAACGGATAAATTCATTAGTTTCAATGCCTGGTTGGATATTTCTTTCATGACATCCTCAATATTCTGCGCCCTGCTCAGACGGCGGCTGTTGTCCAGCAGCAGTTCTGTCCGGTAGATCATTTTACTGCTTTCTTTACCCTGCCTCCTGATTTTAGATGTCATTGAGGATGACAGCAGTGCCACTGCAAACATGACGGCAAATGTCACCGGATAACTCTTCCCATGTGCCTGGAGGCTTAAAAAAGGAATTGTGAAGAAGAAATTATACAGCAGTACGCTGCATATTGATGCGGCAATGGAACAAATTCTTCCATTGGTATGCATCGCACATACGAGAACACCGAGAATGTAAATCATAATAATATTGGAATCTGGCAGATCCAGTTGCCGGAACACCAGTCCTGCCACCGTACTCCCAGCCAGGATTCCGGCTGTGATCAGAAAATCCCCCCAGTTGAGTTCCTCCCTGCGGTAAGATATTCGTCTGCGCTTATCCCCCGGCTGCAGATCCGGTATGACATAGATATCCATATCCTGGGTATACTGTGCCAGCTGCTCCACCAGCGTCCGTTTGGACTGTCCAAAATAGACTCGATGATTTGTCCTCCCGATTACCACTTTTGACACATTGCTCACCTTGGCGTATTCCGCAATCTGAAACGCCACATTTTCTCCATAGACGGTAGCTATCTTGGCTCCCAGATCCCTGGCAAGCTGTAAGTTTTCCTCCATCATTTTTTTCACTTTCCGGTCACTGCCCTGCAATTGGGGGGTCTCTACATACAGAGCCGTAAATTCTCCGTGAAATGCATAGGCAAGTCTGGATGCGGTACGAATCACTTTTGCATTAGTAGGAGAAGCGGAAACGCAGGTAAGAATATGCTCTCCAACATAGTACCCCATCCGTCCCTTAGATACCTCTGACTCCGCCAGCCGGTTCACACGGTCTGCCATCCTTCTCAGGGTAATTTCCCGCAGGGCTATCAGCTTTTCTTTTGCAAAAAAGTTATGTACAGCCCTTTGTGCCTGGTTTTCCTTGTAAACCTTGCCTTCCTTTAACCTGCGGATCAGATCGTCCGGTTCAATGTCGATAACCTCTACCTGATCTGCCTCGTCAAATACACTGTCCGGAATCCGTTCTTTGACCTTGATCTTCGTAATACCTGCCACCAGATCATTGAGGCTTTCCAAATGCTGAATATTAACTGTGGTATAAACATTGATGCCTGCATTTATAATTTCTTCTATGTCCTGATAACGCTTTCTATGGCGGCAGCCTTCCGTATTCGTGTGCGCCAGTTCATCCACTAACAGCAGTTCCGGTTTTCTCTTAAGACATGCATCCAAATCCATCTCACGGATTTTAATTCCTTTGTAGTCCATCATCAAAGGCTTTATCTGCTCAAGCCCCTCCATCATTCCCAAAGTATCCGGTCTGGCATGGGGCTCGATATAGCCGGCTGCCACATCCACCCCTTTTTCCTGCATCATATGTGCCGCTTCCAGCATGGTATATGTCTTACCCACACCTGCTGCAAATCCCAGAAAGATCTTCAGCTTCCCACGTTTACTTTCTTCCTGCTGCTCCTCCTCTTTCCGGACCTGCTCTAACAGCACCTGGGGATCAGGTCTTACATCTTCCTCCATACTAACACCTCCTCTAGTAGATTATCCGGCATATTTTTGCATTTAGAACACACTTAAGGGATGACCAGACACACCAGCCAGCACTGCACATTCTGGCTTTACTGTTTGGTGTTCCGGTCATCCCTGTTATTTCTATATTAATCCAATTGCCTTTGCTATTTCAATATTTGTTGTTAAAACATTCACCCGATTTTCTCCAAATACACCAAGCGTCTTATTTTCCGTGTTGTTATCCACAATTTTCTGCACTTCTTCCTCTGACAGACCGGTTGCTTTTGCCACAGCCCCAACCTGTACTTTTGCCGCCTGAGGACTGATATGGGGATCTAATCCGGAACCGGATGCGGTTAACAGGTCAGCCGGAATGTCTTCCTTTTTCACGCCAGGATGAGATTCTAAAAACTTCTGAAGATCCGCTTCCACCCTTGCATGTAAATCAGGATTGGCAGCGCCATAGTTAAAGGATCCTGATGAAACTCCGCCATAAGCCGTATTTCCCTCTGCATCTTCGATCAGATCATCCTGCGTATATGTATTATAATTTACAGAAGAGATTCTTCCCTGAAAAAACCTGGGATCTGTAAACTGCTGTCCGATCAGTTCTGATCCTACTGCTTTGCCATCCACTTCAATCAGACTTCCATTTGCCTGCTTATGAAATACAAGCTGTCCTGCTCCATTGACTGCAAGCGGATAAGCAACTGCACA
>NZ_JAWYAJ010000463.1:0-5413 GCF_034124845.1 Robinsoniella sp. | reverse complement strand
TTAACCAATAAAAAGTACTGTCTTTTTTCTTTCCCATACATTCCGTTTTCACATACAGAAAAATTGGGCTGTCTTTAACAGATTCTTTTTCCAACTCAAAATATCCCAGCTTTTGCACCGTCTTACCCTCTGCATTTATTTCATATCCCGATTCCTTTATCAGATTGAATTTATCATCATATGCGAAGACCGATACTTTGCAATTTTTATACTCATCGGATCCGGATGTCATGAAACCCGCATCATCTAGCAGAAACACCGGTGCTTTCAGGTTCTCCCGGATCCTGAGCGATTGAAAAAGCAGACAGCCATGGAACGGTTTATAGCTTTCCTTTATCACGAAGTAAGAGAGCTTTGGTACTCCATAATAATCGACTGTGGACCAGGAACAAGCCGGATAAACATCTGTGAGCTTGTAATAACAAATTCCGGTTGAATACGGCCAGTTGCACCGATAGGATTCCAGCGTATGGCGGATAGCCGACGCCTGGGCCATTTGCGTCGCCCAGATAAAGTCATCCATTGTATGATTGTCCGTAAATTCCGGAACCCGTTTGCTTAAATGTTCCATATCATTTGGCTCAAGCTGGTTAAACCGGGGGGTGTGGTGTCCAAAGGAGCCAAACCTTTCCGGAGGCCAGATCTCTCTTTCCTCTTCGGGAACATAGCGGTAAACACTGTTTTTATTGGGGGCAGATGCCATTCCAAACTCTCCCATAAAAGGTGCGTGCAGATTCAGACTGACATCGATATCTTCCATATCCCAGTAAGTCGCATAGTTATGTAATGCCCCTCCCCAGGGAGATGTCCGGTGAAATGTTCGACTTCCATCTAACTCATATGCGTATCTTGCCATCATATCCATAGCCGGACCGTCCGCTTCTTTCGATTCATTGCCCCCGCACCACATAATCAGGGATGGATGGCTGCGTAACCTTGGCATATGCACCAAAACCGTTTCTTCCAGTTCGTCAAAAGGCTGGTCTTTCTGACTGTCCCAGCATGTGGGCCACTCCTGCATAACCATAATTCCCAGTTCATCACATAAGTCATAGAAAATATCCAGTTCCGGCATACCGCCGCCCCAGGCACGCAGCAGCTGAATGTGCTGGTCTTTGGCCAGGGTCAAAAATCTGCGGTAATTTTCTTCTTGAAAACGCAGCAGCACATCCAGCGTACACCAGTTACTTCCCTTAACAAACATTGGCTTTCCATTTACAATAAAAGTCCAGTTATGTTTATCTTCATAAGGTCCACCGGGGAGTGTGCCCATCTCAATTGTCCGGATACCGAATGTAGTATTAAAATACTGCCCTTTTCCTTCAGCAGGCTTAAAAGACAGCCTTAACTCATATAAATTCTGCTCTCCATGGTCATTGGGCCACCAAAGCCTTGGATCAGGTATCCTGACCCTTAGATGAACTTCACTGATGTCTTCATTGGACGTATGTTCATAATGCAAACAGCCTCCCGGACCATTATGGTTTTTACCCAGTATTTCTGCATAAACTTCAGCGTTTCCACATAAACCATGAATTTTTAAACAGATATCCACAATCCCTGCTGAAGTATCCACCGCTGCAATCAAAGGCGGTTCGCAGAACACGCTTTGTGCCGACTCCTTAAGGCATACGCCCTGCCAGATCCCCCTGCTTGGCAAGCACGCATAATGCCATCCGTAAATGCAGTTAATCACTACACCGTCATGCCATCCCTCATCATTGTCCATGTATTCTGACATGGGCTTTGGATTAGCCGGTGAATTCTCAATCTTCACAATTAAAATATTTTTCTTACTCAGTATTTCGGAAACATCAAATTGTGCCCTGCCAAACATTCCCCTGTGTTCTCCAAGATAGCATCCGTTTAACCAGACTTTCCCATAGTAGCAAATACCATCAAAACACAGACTGTCCAGATTTTTTCCATCCTCCAGCACAAATTCTTTTTTGAACCACCATTCTTTATAAGAATATGCTCTTGCCTCTTTATCCTGAAGCCCACAGGTAGGATCCTGAATGACTCCGGCTTTTAGCAGCGCAGTATGTACACTGCAGGGAATATCTGCCCAAATCGCATCCTCCCATTGGTAAAAAGGATCTAATCTGTCCTTTTCTTCCTTTCCATGTGCCATCTGCCATGGCCCGTTTAAACTCTGCGTGTGTAATGCCCTGGCATGTTTCCCAGATGCTTCCCCTCTTTCAAAGGGCTTTAATTCCACCTCTACCGGTATGCTCTCCAGCATAGACGGTTTTGGATTCCATGCCTCTTTCTCCAGCTCATCCAAAGATCTTCTTAAATTATCCATCCTAATCCCCATTTCTCACCACAAAATGAACTAACCCAGTAACAGTTCAGTCTGGCTCAACTGTTCCCTGACCTGTACTGTTACTGATTATCCTGCTCATTGAACCGCCGCTTCAACTCCTCTACAATGGAAACACCGGCACTGGTTCCAATGCGGGAAGCACCTGCTTCAATCATGAGCAGAGCTGTATCCAGATCCCGGATTCCTCCTGCAGCCTTCACTTTTATCTTATCTCCCACCATAGATTTCATCAGACGTACGTCCTCAGGTGTTGCCCCTCCTGTCCCAAATCCGGTGGAAGTTTTTACATAGTCAATTCCAACCTCCAAAGCAATTAGACACAGCATTTTAATTTCTTCTTCTGTCAGATAACAATTTTCAAAGATTACTTTTGATGTAACCTCATGCTCCCGGCAGATATCCACAATCGTCTGCATTTCCTGTTTAATATAATCCATATTTCGATTTTTTAATTCTACGATATTAATGACATAATCAATTTCGTCCGCACCTTGCTCTATTGCCTGCCTGGTTTCAAACGCTTTGGATTCTATTGTAGTCTGTCCCAGTGGAAATCCGATTGCCGCTCCTACATGAACGGGGCTGTCCCCCAAAAATTCACGGCATTTTTTCACCGGTGCAGAATTTACAGCCACCATTTTAAACTGATAACGGGCACTCTCCTCACAAAATTTCTGAAATTCCTGATCGCTTACATAGGCTTTTAATAATGTCTGGTCTATCATTTTCACTATTGTTTCCGGTGTTATTTTTTTCATATTTATATCCATTGCATATTGCAGGCTTGCCTGCAATACTGCCACAATCAAACAGGCTGAAAGAATCACATCGTGGCTTCCTTTCCCTATCATAATTTTCTTTCGGCCTTATACTTCCTGTATATCAGTTCCAGATATTAGAGCTGATATGGGCTATTTCCCTTACCAGCCTCTGATACTGTTCTGTAAATTTCTTATATTGCTCCACAGAACCGCTGCACGGTTTATAGCATTGGTTCCTTTTCTTTAACTGTACTCCCTGTTGAGGGCTTTCGAAAATCCCTGTTCCGTATCCTGCCAGAACAGCAGCTCCATAAGATGCTGTATCCGCGTTTTCCAAAGGGTAATAGGGCATGTTCAAAACGTCAGCCTTTATCTGGTTAAAAATACTGCTTTTAGTTCCACCCCCGGCACCATAGACTGCATTCGGCTTCAACTGCGGGATTCCATTTTTTAAAATGGAAAAATAACCTGCATATTCATAAGCGATACTTTCCAAAATGCTTCGGTACATATGCTCCGCCGTATGATAAAACGAAAGTCCCAGAAAACCACCTTTCACCTTGCTGTCATTCGGACATGTCATTCCTGCCAGATGGGGAACAAAGAACAGTCCCCTGCTGCCCGGCTCTATAGAAGCTATACCCTGGTTTAGTTCCTCAAAAGACCTTCCTGACTGATCTCTGTGCCATTTGACACATAGTCCCCCGCCGCCAATATATGCCAATGGTGTCCACATTCCCAGAATCACGGATCTGGCAAACAGCAATGTCTTATCCTTAACATCTGGGGAGTATGTCTTTGTGCTGCAGGAAAAGATGGAAGCTGTCCCCGCTACATCATAGATCATATTCTCTTCTGTAATACCTGCTCCAAATGCAGATGCTGCAGAATCACCGCAGCCTGCAATAACCGCCGTCCCGGCCAGAAGCCCGCAGGAAGCAGCCGCCTCCTTAGAAATGCCGCCAATCAATTCATAGGGGGCACAGATACGCGGGAG
Organism: Robinsoniella sp.; assembly: GCF_034124845.1. Taxonomy (NCBI): domain Bacteria; kingdom Bacillati; phylum Bacillota; class Clostridia; order Lachnospirales; family Lachnospiraceae; genus Robinsoniella; species Robinsoniella sp. Next base: position 1,326 of record NZ_JAWYAJ010000463.1, on the reverse strand, counting down.
TTTTTCTCCATGAACCCCAAATTCCTGCAAAAGTCCATGGTTCCATTCTAACTTTTTATTATCCGCAAATCCCGTAAAGTGCAGATGGGTATAATCAATAAATGCTTCTTCTGCCCTAAGACTGCACATCCTGCCGGTGAGATAAGCTGATAATGTAAGGAACTTAGCTGTTTTATCATATTCTGCCGGCGTTTCCTTTCTGCGATACAGGATTTTAGGTCCATGGGAATAGGTCACCTGACCGCCGGTAGACCGTATGATCTCCGCCTGTGCCGTCAGCTTCATTTTTTCTATCATAGGCTCGCACCTCATGTCCAGCCAGGAATCATAGGCACCGATTGCCTGCAAATGATGATCCACAGCGATAATTCCCGCCATCTGGGCATCTATCCCAATTCCTGCCACCTGGCTGGGACTGATTTTGCTCATTCCCATTACTCCACGGATTGTACGAAGTACCGAACCATACAGCTCCTCCGGGTCCTGTTCTGCAATTCCAGGTCCGGGACAAATAAGCCCGGATGCTTCAAAGCATTCTGCTGCCTTATTACCGTTCTCATCAAATAAAGCAGACTTGGTTCCCTGGGTGCCCACATCAATTCCGATTACATAATTCTTCATGTAATTTTTACCTTTCTGTTTCTTCATACAGCAGTTCAGGTCCCACTTGTATCCCGATTTCTTTCAACTGGTATTCTTCCGCATACCTGTCCCCCGTCGTTCTCCAGGAACAGGACGCAAACCAGGAATAATTTTTATCACAGTTATGGAGCTGGCCAAAGGTTGGATAACGATTACCAAAGGCTGTTAACTCCAACTGATGAGTTCCTTTTTCTAAATACCCCAAATCTAATTCATAAGGCGCAAACGCTATGATCCCCTTACGTTCTCCGTCTAAGTCTGCCGCTAAAAGAGGGCTGTTAAAATACTGCGCTTTTAAACGAATCCTTTCTCCCTTGCTCTCCAGCTTACACCCATATGTAATATTGCCTCCGTAGAACGGAAATCCCTGTCTGGTCAAATCACCAAAGACAATTTTTTCCGGCATGGGTATCATCCTTTTTACTCTTCCAAATACCTGAACACCGAAATTCCCAAGCAAATAGCAGCTTTCTATATTTGCACCAGAATGATATGGAATCTGCAGGATAATTTCATTATTTCCCTGATGAATAAGGGGAATCTCCACTTTTTCAATACATTCATCTACAAACCAGCCCTTGGAAGAACCGTCTGCTTCTATCCCATTCACAAAAATTTTTGTTTGATCTCTGTTCTCCAGTGCCAGCATTGCCTGTACCTCTATCTCCGATTCTACTATGAATT
>NZ_JAWYAJ010000462.1:0-1729 GCF_034124845.1 Robinsoniella sp. | reverse complement strand
ACATTGACGGTAATAAAGTAACCCAGGATATTTTTAAAGAGCATGATCTGACGATGGTTAATATCTGGGCAACATTCTGCGGTCCCTGTTTGCGTGAAATGCCGGAATTGGGTGAGATTAATACGGAATATGCAGATAAAGGGTTCCAGATTGTAGGAATCGTAACAGATGTTATTACAAATGACGGTACCATTTCAGCCTCCCAGATCGAGACGGCGAAGTATGCAATTGAAGAAACCGGTGCAAGTTATAAACACCTGCTCCCGTCTATGGATTTGCTGATGGGACCGCTTCAGGAAGCTTCCGTAGTTCCTACCACGATATTTGTAGATAAAGAGGGCAAACAGGTGGGAGAAATTCAGACAGGTGCCAGAAGTAAAGAAGACTGGGAAGTAATTATAAAGGATTTACTGGAACAGGTAAAATAAAATTCATGAACTAATGGAAAAGGAGGATTAAAATGAAGGAATATGATGCATTAATAATTGGTTTTGGCAAAGGTGGTAAGACACTTGCAGGAAAACTGGCGGCACAGGGAAAACGCGTTGCACTGGTGGAGAAATCAGATCAGATGTATGGAGGTACCTGTATTAATGTAGGATGTATTCCTTCAAAATCCCTTCTCCGCAATGCCCAGACAGCGAGAAGGAATTCAGGAACTGATTTTGCATGGAAGGCTGACTGGTATGCCAGGGCTATTCATGAAAAAAGAGATCTGACCGGGATGCTGCGTGGGAAAAATTTTGCAAAACTGAATGATCTGCCAAACGTAACTATTTATAATGGAACAGCCAGCTTTGTATCCAATACGAAAGTAAAGGTTCAAATGAAGGATGAAGTACTGGAAGTGGAGGCAAAACAGATCTTCATCAATACGGGAGGAACCCCTGTTGTTCCGGGAATCGATGGGCTTAAAGATAACCCCTATGTATATTTCAGCGAAACTTTAATGGATCTGGAAATACTGCCAAAGAAGCTGGTTATTATCGGCGGAGGATATATCGGACTGGAATTTGCCTCTATTTATTCGGGATTCGGATCAGAAGTGACGGTGCTGCAGGATGGTGAGATCTTAATTAAACGGGAAGACCGTGACATTGCTGATGCCATGAAAAAGGCACTTGAGGATTCCGGCGTTACGTTCCGTCTGGGTGCTCAGATTGAGCAGATACAAAACAAGGGAGAAAATGCATCCGTAACCGTTATCTGGAAAGGTGAGAGGCTGGAATTAGAGGCAGATGCCATTCTGGTCGCTACCGGAAGAAAGCCAAACACTGCAGAATTGAATGCACAGGCAGCAGGAGTAGAGCTTACGTCCAGAGGTGCAGTAAAGGTAGATGAGAACCGGAAAACTACGGCGCCTAATATCTGGGCGATGGGAGATGTGGTTGGCGGTCTGCAGTTTACATACGTGTCCCTGGATGATTTCCGCATTGTCTGGTCACAGTTAAATGAAGGGCAGTATAATGAGAAGAAACGCCAGAATGTGCCCTATAGTGTATTCATTAATCCATCGTATTCCCGTGTGGGATTGAATGAGGATGAGGCAAGAAAAGCCGGTTATCGTGTTAAAATTGCAAAGCTTGCTGCCGCAGCAATTCCAAAGGCACAGGTGTTAAAACAGCCTGTTGGTCTGTTAAAAGCCATAATTGATGAAGATACCAATAAAATTCTGGGCGCCATGCTGTTTTGTGAAGAATCCTATGAAATGATTAACTTGATTAAGCTT
>NZ_JAWYAJ010000461.1:0-15055 GCF_034124845.1 Robinsoniella sp. | reverse complement strand
TTGCATCCGCTAACTCAATCTGACCATTGCCGGAGACTCCTGCTATGGCAAATATTTCTCCCTGGCGTATTTGAAAAGATACGTCATTAACCACCTCAAAACCTGTCTCATTTTTAACCGTAAGGTGATCTACCTTTAATATACATTCTTTAAAATCAGATGGTTTTTTGGGAGGCGTAAAGTTAACTTCCCTCCCTACCATTAATTTTGCCATCTGGCTCGTTGAAATTTCGGAAACGTTAAAAATCCCGGTAAGCTTGCCCCTGCATAATACTGCACACCGGTCTGCCACCTGTTTGATCTCTTCTAGTTTGTGGGTAATCAGAATGATTGTTTTTCCGTCTTCCCGCAGCCCCTTTAATATCTTCATTAAAAATTGAATTTCCTGTGGTGTTAACACTGCTGTAGGTTCATCAAAGATCAGGATTTCCGCCTCCCGGTAAAGCATTTTCAAGATTTCCACACGCTGCCGCACCGATACGTCTGCCGTTTCTATAATTTGCTCCGGATTTACCTTCAGACCGTATTTTTCGGAAATTCCGGCAATTTTTTCACTGGCTTCCTTTTTATTGACAACCGGAATAAACCCCAGCAGATATTTTCTGGGCTCTATTCCCAAAATAATATTTTCTGTGATCGTATAATCGCTTACCAGTTTAAAATGCTGGTGCACCATCCCAATATTCAGCCGGGATGCAAAATTGGGGGAAGAGATCACTTCCCTCTTTCCCCTGACATATATTTCCCCCTCATCAGGTTCATACATTCCAAACAACATGCTCATAAGCGTTGATTTTCCTGCTCCATTCTCACCTAAAAGGGCAAGAATCTCGCCCTTTTTTATTTTGAGGGTTACATTTTCATTAGCTGTAATCCCGGGAAACCTTTTTGTAATATTTTTCATCTCAACGATGTATTCTGATTCCATATTTGTTAATCCTGCTGGCAACGAGCCAAAGCTAAGCTTGCATGGTCCTGGCGGCTGCCTCGAGGGTTAAAACCCCCGCAGCTCGCTGTACTGTAAATTTGATGCCCCATTGTTTGCATCGTGGTCTTTGACGTCAACCCCGGAAAATCATCCGGTGTGATGTTATTAAAATTCGCTGCCGGAATGATCTCGCCACTTTGTATCCCTGCATAAGCTTCATTTAACTTTGCAATAGAATCCTCAGAGAGCTGATTTCTTCCTGCTTCTTTCACATATCCTGTTGAATCAGTATCGGCTTTCATCACGAAATTTCCGCCTTTAAAATTGCCCTTTGCAATGTTTTCCAGCTGTTTCTCTACGTTTTTTCCCATGACTTTTACTGCAGAAGTGAGTACTATATTTTCACTTCCCTTTGCACCCAGATCATACTGATCCGTGTCGCAGCCTATAACTTTTACATCATTTGCTTCTTTTGCTGCCGTAAAAACGCCCGTTCCGGAATCTCCGGCAACTACAAAGAGAATGTCACATCCTTCTTTAATCAATGCATTTCCAATCACTTTTCCGGTAGCCTGGTCAGCAAAACTGCCGATATAATTTCCGCCTACAGCCTGATTGGTCACATCTGTTCCGGAATAAGAGGGGAGCTCCACCAGTTCCACACCGGTATTATATTGCTGGTTTGCATAGTTTACACCTGATTCAAATCCATACTGATAATTCACATTAGACGGATAAGCGATCCCGCCTATAAATGCAGCCTTCTTCGTTTTGGATTCCAAAGCCGCTGCCATTCCAGCCATAAATCCGCTTTCCTGTTCTGCAAATGTCATGGCACAGATATTTGGAAGATCTGCTTCACTGCCGTCTTCATATGCCGGATTGGAATCAACGAGAATAAAGTTTACATCAGGATTGTCTTTGGCCGTTTCTGCAATCTGGGAAAATTGAAACCCGCAGCAGACAACTACATCATAGTCCGGGGCAATATCCGCAACAGCGGTGACTGCAGCTGCGCTGTCCCCGGAAGACTCCTGAACCGGCTTTACTGCAGAATCCGGATATTTTTCAATAAATGACTGGATGCCGCTGTAGATATTTTGATTAAATGTTCCGTCATCCACCCCGGATCCACTTGTAACAATTGCAATTTTCAGCGCACTGTTTCCGTCTGACTTATTTTCATCTGTTCCATTTGCTGCGGATCCATCCGACTCTTTTGCTCCCGAGTCATTGCCCGTTGGCTCTTTTCCATCCGACTCTATTGCTGCGGATTCATTGCCCGCTGTCTCTTTTGCCTCCGTCTGCTTTGTGTTCTCAGTATTATTATTGCTTGCGCATCCCGCAAGACCGCATCCTAATATGCAAATGCAAAGAAATACAGATAGTAATTTTTTCATAGTAACCCTCCTAACCAGAATCTGCAGTATCTATATTGATGCTGCTCTTTTCGATTAGTGTTCCTCACTATCTGATTTCTTATACTTTAAAATCGCTGACCGCAGCGTGTTTTGAAATTGCGCTCTGATATCTGCACGTACTGGTTATGAAATTCAGGTTCTACATACGTTTAATCGCTTCTGTCACCAACTGTTTGAAAAGCGGTGCCACACGGTCAGCCGTCTCCTGAACCTCACTATGGCTCAGCGGTGTCTCTGTCATACCGCATCCCAGATTGGATATACAGGAAATACCGCAGATCTTCATTCCCATGTGATTCGCAGCAATTGCTTCACAGGCTGTACTCATTCCAACCGCATCCGCTCCCAGAATCCGGCACATTTTCACTTCCTGGGGGGATTCAAAATTAGGTCCCGATAATTGGATGTATACCCCTTCTTTTAAGTCAATGCCCAGATCTTTTGCAGTATTGCGCAGGATATCCTGAAGCTTGTGATCATAGATCTGGCTCATGTCACAGAATCTGGGACCCAGTTCATCGATGTTCGGTCCTATCAGCGGTGATGGAACAAAATCGGATATCTGATCGGTGATCATCATAAAGTCACCGGCTTTAAAATCATAATTGACGCCGCCTGCCGCATTTGTTAAAAACAGGATCTCTGCTCCCATCATCTTCATCAGTCTCGCCGGAAGCACCACATCTGTCATGGGGTACCCCTCATAATAATGGACTCTGCCCTGCATGGCAACAACCGGTACTTCTCCCACATATCCGAAGATAAACCTGCCCTGATGCCCCTGCACCGTGGATACCGGGAACCCTTCTATGTCATGGTAATCCAGAACTGCTTCCACCTGGATTTCATCTGCATATCCTCCCAGTCCCGAACCAAGAACCAAGGCTGCCCTGGGTGTGAAATTTATTTTCTGGCGAAAACTTTCGTAACATTTTAACAATTTTTCATATACTGGATTCATGTTGTTTCCTCCTTGTTCAATTATTGCTTATCATTCACAGGTTATAAAGGTGTGTATGCCTTTGTTTCTATAATAAGTTTTACCGGAGGAAAAGTCAATTGACATAAACGATCAGGTTAACGCATAGGCAATCTAAAACGGCAGATACTTCCACCCAATCTTATACTCACTCTTCTTCCATGAAAATAAACTGTCATACTCATCTTCCGTCAGCACGTTTTTAAGCTCTTCTTTTTCATCCTCCGGTACCACTGCATGTATGGAATCGATAAAGCAGAGGTTTGGATACAGTACACACCACCAGTTTTTCCCTTCTGCTTCTCCGATCTGTATGCGCAGCGCCTCATAATCTCCTGCCGGAAATGTAATATCACCATAGGATTTCATTGGGAAATAGCACCAGGTAAGGCTGGCTTTAGCAGGATATGCATAGCCTTCCCTCTTTATGATTTCCACTGCTTTATTTTGGATTTTATCCATGTTTTCTTTGATACAGGTTCTTGTGGCGTCGATGGAATGGGCATCTTTTAAAATTGTTTCCATGTATGCCACCACTTCATTTTTCACCTTCATTTTAAGTGCCTGATCTTCATCGGTATCACTGTTTGCAATGACATGAAAACGTATGATTTCATCTGCAATTCCCTTCTGCAGAGATGTTTCCTGGGTCATTCTTCCCACGAGAAACATACAGATCAGAATACCTGCCCCAATTCCCAGACCTCCGATTACAAGATACCACTTTTGATAAAAACAATTTATTATATTCATAATTTTATGTACCCTCCTGTTTATTTATTGTTCCAATGAATCGCCTATGGCGATGGGACTAACCAGAGCGTGTTTGACAAATGCTTTGGTACAATAAAAGTATTCACAGGTTTGAGGGTTTTAAACAAGGTTATCCACATTATTTTTGAGTTGTATATTCTCCGTCTGCTACCGGTTTATCTTTTTTCAGGTGGACCTGTGGAATAGTGACTTTTTCTTCATTGTTATGCCAGAAATTCAATAAATCTCCCAGTGTCTTACCTATGCCCTTTTTATCCGGGTTGTTTTTAATAAGATCCTGCAGATAGGTTCCCAGCGAATCCACAGAAGAGGCGGTTTTGGTAACCAGGCTTTCTTCTCCTTCATCGTCATATACAAATATGGAAATGCTTCTTGCAAAAGTAGGATGATTTTCAAAATAAGTCAGCATTTCCTTTCTGGTTTCCGGGTCTTCCAGCATTTCGGGTCCCAGGATAATTGCCTTTGTATGTCCGGAGTCAATATATTTATCTACATAGGACGCATAATCTTTCGCTGCATCCTCAATGGTTTTCCCGGTGGCACTCTCTTCTTTCGTATCCTTTTCTTCCTGCTCGGTTTCTTCTTCTCCGCCCTTTTTCTGTCCGGTTTCTTCTCCCATATTCGGCAGGGCATATTCGATCCGGAAACCTTCTTCTTCCTTATGCACTTCCACAGCCAACGGGAAATAACGGTCTTCCAGTTCTCTTTTGGTACACCCGGACAGGCAGAGCAGTAATGCTGCCATAGCGATTGTCACAAATAATTTTCTCAATTACTGCGCCTCCTTTTCTCCCACTCCAGTATTGCACAGATCACGGTAAATCCTGCCATAATCGGTATCAGAAGATAACAGTTTACGGTTAAAAAGAGTTTTTGGGCGATATCTACATTTTTGCACCAGAGAACACCTGCAGCGCTAAGCAGCAGCATGAAAAGGTGGTTCTGTTTTTCTTCCGGCTGCTTAAACATCTCTTTAAAAATCAGATTTAAATAGAAGATTCCCGTACTTGCTGCTACAAAAAAGCTCATGAGAAGCAGCGCTAAAAAGATCGTATCAAACCGCTGCAGAAAGCCTCCCGGAATATCGACATTACTTGTCAGAGTAACAACCGGCCACCTTAACGCCTTCATTCCCTGATCCCCAAACGAACCGATGCCGATAACTATTGCCGCTCCGACGCCGATTGCCGTCACCATCAGCCCCTTTAAGGTAGTCCTCAGACGCAATCCGCTTTTTTGTATAAAGGGTGCCTCAAACAGAATCAGGCTCACTCCTCCAAATGCGGCAAATACCTGAAAACTCTGCTTCATTGTTACTGCATCAAAGGCAGCTGCCTCATAAGTAAAATATTCACTCTTAATGCCGGTGGATGCTATCACCAGAAGTATGAGAAGCGGTATCAGCACAAAGGGATAAAGCACTTCTGCGATGCGTCCCCGCCGCTCTTTGGGATCCATGGAAGCATAGAATCCGCCCAGCAGCATTAGCATACATGGAATATTTTCATTCAGTTCCGGAAGCATATACTGCCTGGTGACGGCACCGAATACCCGGGTGATGTAAAGCAGATTCACATACATATAGCTCCAGTAGACCAGACACAGCGCAAATGATGCTGCCCTTCCCATTCGGAGTTCCACATAACCGCCAAAGCTCCTGGTAATATAACGGCTTAGATAACAGACAATGCAGGTATATACTGCCGTAATCCCAACTCCCAGAATCAGGCTTAATATTAAATCTTTTCCGCTTGACTGCACAATAAACCGGGGCAGTAATAAGCTTATTTTACCAATCCAGTCCATGACTAAAAGCCTTTTCAATTGTCGTACCGAAATTTTCTGGTTATTGGAAAACATGAGCATTTCCTTTCTTTATCACTTTATTTTTAACCGGGTTCTGGACTGCCTCCTGGCAAAGACCGGGCGGCTTTTCAGTCTGTCTAAGGGTGCCCGCACCAGTGCATCCTTCTTATCCCTGCCCTGGTTGACATCTGCTGCCACAAAAGGCATGAGATATGGGATATTATAACTTTTCAGCGCACTCAGGTGTGTTAACAGGACAAACCAGCCTAACACCAGCCCCAGTATGCCAAAAAAAGCACATCCCAGAATCATGGCGTATTTAATCAGCCGCAGAGCTTCTGAAAGTTCTTCATTGGGAATGGAAAAGGAACTGAGTGCGGTCAACGCCACAATCACAACAACGATGGGGCTTACCAGGTTCGCACTGACTGCAGCCTGTCCGATAATCAGTCCGCCTACGATACCAATTGTATTTCCAATCGGTCCCGGCATCCTCACCCCCGCCTCACGCAGCAGTTCAAAGGATAATTCCAGAAGAAGCACCTCAATTACACTGGGAAACGGCACCCCCTGTCTTGCCTCCGCCAGAGAAAGAATCAGGTTCGTGGGAAGTATCTGGGTATGGTAATTGGTAACTGCCACATACAGCCCCGGCAGGGAAACCGCCAGAAACGCCGCAACAAAACGAATAATTCTCAAAAAAGAAACAATTCCAAAATGACGGTAATAGTCATCACTTGTCTGGAAAAAGCTATTTATGGTTGTAGGCAGAATTAATGCCTCGGGAGAATTATCGCTGAGGAGCACGACCCTTCCATCCAAAACTGCCATGGCTGCTTTATCCGGGCGTTCCGTTGTCTGATACTGGGGAAATGGCGAATACCAGGTATCTTCCGTCAGCTGTTCGATTACACCGCTGTCCATAATCCCGTCGATTTCAAAAGAATCCAGCTTTTGTTCCATAGCTTCCAGTAAATCGGGATAGACCAGCCCATCCATATAGATAATGGCTGTCATGGTATTGGAACGCCTTCCAATGGGACGCTCTTTGATCTTCATCGTGGTATCCCGGACACGTTTACGCACCAGTGCCGCATTTAATTTAACGGATTCTGTAAATGCCTCTTTGGAACCCCTCAGAACTTTTTCGGACTCGGATTTGGATACGCCCATCCCCGGATATCCTTTGCTGCTCACCTTCAGGGCTTTATCATATCCATCGATAAAGAAAATGGCATTTCCTGCCAGCATGGCTGCCATTGCCTCTTCCATGGTTGCAAGTTCTTTTGCGTCGGTTATTCCCAGTCCGTCTTCATTTACCGTGCGCCGGATTTCTTCCGGTGACATTTCCTGCATCTGAATTAACAAACGTCCAATCATGGATTCTTCCAGAAGCATATTGCTTACCGCTACTTCGATAAATACCGCAAGGCAGTCTACCTTCGGCGGAAGCCCCAACCGCATGGGACGGATGATAATATCATCACAATTTTCACACCAGGCTTTTATCTTCGCTTCATTATCCGATAGACGTGTGGAAACATTATCACTCATATTTAGCCTCCTATCTTAACCTCAACCAAAGTGTGCCAGAAAATATTCCTGAAAATACGCTTCACACACTTACTCAGCGCCTGATGTAGTGCAACGCAACACAACGCTGTAAGGCCACAAAAAAAGGATAAGAAGATTCTTATCCTTTTAGGTGTAGCATATGTAATTATTTACATTTTATTCTTTTTCATGAAGACTATTGATAATTGATTCTTTCTGGTTTTCAATGTGGATATGAATCGCATTGCCCGCTTTTTCTTTATCATGCTTTTTCAGAGCACGGCGGATTGCATCATGCTCCTCCAGAAGATTCTTATGCATGGAACGGTCTTTCAGGTATTCCATACGGTAGCGGTACATCTGCTCCCTAAGATTGCTTAAGATCTGCAGCAATCTGCGGTTATTCGTTGCATCGTAAATAATTTCATGAAAATGCATATCAGCCTTGACACAATCAATAATATCTGTTCCATCCAATGAGCGCTTAAAATCATTTGCCGCTTTTTTAAGCTCGATCAGCTGCTCGTCCGTGATATGGTCACAGGCATCTTTCACTGCCAGTTCTTCCAGCGCACATCGTACTTCCAGAACGTCTTCCAGATCCCGGATGGTTATCTGGGCTACTTCGGCGCCTTTTCTTGGAATCATCAGAACCAGTCCCTCTAATTCCAGCTTTCGAATAGCTTCCCTTACCGGAGTACGGCTTACCCCCAGTCTCTGTGCAAGCTGAATTTCCATCAGGCGTTCGCCCGGCTTTAATTCACCTTTTAAAATTGCATTTCTAAGCGTATTAAAAACCACATCCCGCAGTGGCAGATATTCATTCATATCTATGTGAAAATTTTCATTCATTGGTAGACCTCCATACCTATCCTGTTGTGTATCCATAACATCTCTTCTGTGACTATTTTACCGGATTATTAAAAATACCGGTCAGGTAAACCTGCTTTGCAAGCTCCCCTTCATATAATACGTCATAAGCTTTTTTCGCTGCTTTCTTATCATCAAAGATTCCAAAAACAGTTGGACCGCTTCCGCTCATCATGGCATTTAACGCTCCATGTTCCAACATTATATTTTTAATATCCGCTATGATGGGATATTGCGGAACCGTAACCGTTTCCAGAACATTTTTCATAAGAGCCGCCGCTTTTTTCAGATCGCCAGCCTCTAATGCCCGAATCTGCCCGTCGATATCCGGATGGTCCGCGATCTCACCCGCATCCAGCGTCGTATAAACAAATTTCGTAGACACATGCACACCAGGCTTGGCAATCAATATATGACATGCGGGCATCGGCGGCAGGGTGGTCAGATTTTCCCCAATTCCTTCCGCCAGTGCTGTCCCCCGCATGATGCAATACGGTACATCCGCACCTATCTTCACCCCGCGTTCCATCAGCTCTTCCTTGGTAAGCCCCAGTTTAAACAAACGGTTCACGCCTACCATTACAGCCGCCGCATCAGAACTGCCGCCCGCCATTCCTGCCGCTACAGGAATGAATTTTTTCAAATTAATAGACAACCCTTTTTTTATCCCAAATTCATCCATCAGAAGTTTCGCTGCTTTATACACCAGATTATCTTCGTTTACCGGAAGATAATACAGATTTGTCTTAACTTTAATTCCTGGTTTCTGTCGCTCTGAGATCCGGATTTGGTCATACAGATGAATTGTCTGCATAATCATTCGTACTTCATGGTATCCGTCTTCTCTTTTCCGTACCACATCAAGGCCCAAATTTATCTTTGCAAGAGCCTTTAATTTCATCTCTCTCATCGTGTACCCCCGTTGCACTTTGTATACAATTATTTCGATTAGCAATATTGTATCTCATTTCATACACAAAAGTCAATGGTAAATCACTAAAATTCAACAAAATTTCCTAAGACTTAACAATTTTTGTCAAAACATCAACCCAAATTCTCAACTGCCTTCATAACCAGCAGACATGTACCCGGGGAAACCTCTTCCTCTTCAATTTCGTTTAACTCCCGGATACGCTCCGGAGTGGTATAATATTGTTTTGCAATGCTCCACAGACTGTCATCCGGCTGCACAATATATCCTACAATGCCCGGCAGCTCCTGAAGCTTCTTCATATCTAAATCGTGTTCTTCCACATCAATAATGCACTGTTCTTTGTGTACACGGATCACCATTGCATTGAGGTTTACGCATACCTTTACTTCCAGCTCTTCACTGTCAATCATGGTGGTGGACAGCTGTTCCAGCTCGCTTTGCAGCGTAAACCGGCAGTCATTATCAATCTCCGGCACTTCTATCACGTGTTGGAATGGCACAGCGCCTTCCATCAGGGCATATGGCAGCGTGTCATCCGATGTAATATACAAAATGGTTATAAACACGGCACCTTCCACTTTTATTCCGTTTTCTGTTACACTGGTGTCATCAATTTTGACTTCACCCTGGCTGTGGCAGATCTGAAGCATCCTTGGCTGGCTGCTTTCCATTCGCATCCGGTCACTTGCCCTGCATTTGGAGAAGTTCTTTACTACCAGGCTTTCACATACCTGTTCCATCGTTACCGGAATCAGATCCTTCACCGGGGTGTAAACGTCTTCCAGAATCTGTACCTTTTCCTCTTCATAGAGACGGATATCCAGATCCAGAACCACATCTACCTGAACCAGGCGCTCTTCTCCGTCATAATCAGGCCTTACCTCCAGATTTGCCGAAGCCAGGGAAACTTCCACATTGGCAAGCATATTCTGGGCACATCCCGGACAGTCTACCGTTCCCTGGAAAGGCAGCACGGTTTCCAGCCATTGTTTTGTACCATTTTCGTCATCTCCTGCGTAAAGCACAAAGATGAAGAGTTCTCCTTTAATATCCAGCTGACCGTCTAAAACACGGATGTCCGTTCCCCGAAGCTGGACATTTTCCCAGAGCATTTCCTGGATATTCGGCTTGTTGGACGGAATGGCAATTTCATCTTTTACCCTTAAAATATCTTTTTTCTGAACTGATAACTGCAGCAGTTCCAGGTTCTTGGACTTTGTACTAATATCACCCAGCCCGTGAATCTCCACAGCAGCCTGTGCATCATACAGCTCCTCCACAGATGCATTGAAGGAAAGAAGCGACTTCATACTCAGCTTCCTGGAATTGATCAGGGATACGGAGATATCCTCTACATCCCATTTCAGGCAGATATTGTCTCCCGGCTCCACGCCGTCCAGATTCATCTGCTCTTCAAACGGAATCTTGGATTCCAGCCTATGTATCTGTCTGTCCGGCGTATCTGCCACATACAGTACCCAAACCTCCAGTGCCCCCGTTAACAGCACATGGTCCGTACTTACCTTCATATCATCTAATTTGATATTTGCTTTCTTTTGTATCAGTTTTCCCACATCCGGCTTGCTGTCAGATACGTTGTAGTCTTCCTCCAGGGTTACCTGGCTGGATGCTCTGCTTTTTTCATGATTCATATGAATATTCTTTTTTAATAATTCCACAAAAAATCCCTCCCAGCATGGTCTCTTATAATTTTATGCCGGGAGGGTGTAAATTATGTGGAAGGCTTTGTCTTTTTATTCAAAAGTAACGGAACCCTCCATATATGGAATTTTAATAACTACAAATGGATATGACGGTTCCTGCTGGATCGTCTTCTCATGTGACGGACCGATCAGGCTGGTATGTACCATAATACCGTCCTCCGTCAAATAGCACTCATCCACCTGAATGCTGTAGCCGCCTGTTTTCTGTTCTCCGTAACCGCGGATCATATACAGGTATTTGTCGCTTTGATAGGTCATCTTTATTTCTGACTTCTTGTTCTCTTCGATTGCCTGTGCCAGTTCTTCCGGGATTTCTTCCGGGCTTACTACGGTAAAATCCAGATCCTTTACTTTTCCCTTATCGCTGTCATCATTGGTACCGCAGCCTCCTGCAAGGCATAGTGTCAGCAGAAAACAGATACTGATGGTAATGGATTTGATTCTTTTCACTTGCTCTCCTATCGTTTCTTTGCCTTATTATTCATATCTTATGCAGGATGAGCAAGGGAACATTCATATTATTCCATATTCTTCCAAAACTTTTGGTTCCATGTGTCGGCAATTTCTCTTTTGGGAAAGGTATATCCATCTAATGAAGTAACCGGCATGATGCCCATCAGGGAATTTGTCAGAAAGCATTCTTCATAACCGGAGATCTCCCGGGGCAGAATTACCGTTTCCACAATGTTTTCCGTTTCCAGCAAATAGCCTCTTATAATACCAGGCAGCAGTCCGCAGGATAATTCAGGTGTATAAACAACATGATCTTTTACGAAAAAAATGTTACTGGATGTTCCTTCACAGATTTCTCCTTTGCTGTTGCAGAAAACAAACTCATCATAACCATCTTCTAAGGCTTTCCTTTTCTCCAGAATACAGTCCCCATAATTCAAAGTTTTATGATAGGTAAGGGAAGATGTCTCATTTCGTATTACCCTGCTGAACATTCCACGAAAGCCCTTATGAAACTGTTGGGCACCATAGGGATTTTGCCTGTGGGTCAGGATCATATTTTCATCCGATACCGCTATCTTCATCACCCCGTGTGCCATCGGATGCTGTTCCAGATATCTTGCAATCTGCGCTTTATCTGCGTCCATCTTCAAATTGAATTCGCGGATTCCCCTTTCCAGACGTTGCAAATGTTCCTCAAGGAGCACTGCCTTTCCATTTTCTACGGCTATCGTCTCAAACACGCCAAGACCAAACCAGTATCCTTCATCTAATCTGATATCCATATTTTACTCCGCCCATATTTTCTCTTATATTAAAAATCTATCTGCACATTCATCTGCAAACTTCATATACAAACTTTCTTTTCCACGAAGATGCAGGCTGCTTACCTGATCAATAAATCCTCCAGCATTTTTACGGTGTCCACAATCTGATCTGCTCCACAGCCATCCAGCTCTTCCCTGGAACCATACCCAAACAAGACCCCTATGCTGTCCAGACCGCATTTTTTTGCGCCGATGATATCGTGTTCCCTGTCTCCAATCATCACAGCCTGTTCATTGTCTGTTATTTGATTCTGTTCCAGGGCATAGCTGATTACTTCCTCTTTTTTTGTACGCCTGCCATCCATTTCGCTTCCCTGCACATCCGCAAAGTACTGGTTCAGCTCAAAACGCTCCAGAATCCGCTTTGCGTAAACAGTGGGTTTTGAGGTTGCCACGATCAGTATTTTCCCCTGATCGTTTAAACGCTGCAGCATCTGAGGAATGCCGGGATAAACTTTATTTTCAAATATGCCGTCTTCGTTAAAGTATTCTCTGTATTTCCATACGGCTTCTTCTGCCCGGTCTTCTGCAAATCCGTAATACTCCATAAAAGAATCTTTCAGCGGCGGACCTATGAATTTATTTAAAGTTGACCTGTCCTCCACATGGATTCCATATTGTTCCAAAGCATACGCTACGGAATTAGTAATGCCTTCCTGAGGATCTGTCAACGTACCGTCCAGATCAAACAGCATATATTTTTTATCCATATTAACCCTTTCTGCGCTGCATTAGAGCGTGTTTTAAACAGTCTCTAATGCCTCCAGTACTGCTTTTGCCTTTTGCAGCGTCTCTTCATATTCAAATTCCAGTTCCGATTCGTAGGTAATTCCACCCCCCACACCTAAATGGTAGACGCCATCCTTGTGCACGGCAGTCCGAATCACAATATTAAAATCACAGTCTCCGTCCAACGTCAGATAACCGATGGAACCGGTATACAGGCCCCGCCTGCCATGTTCCAGCTCGTCTATGATCTCCATGGCACGAAGTTTGGGCGCTCCGGTGATGGAACCTCCCGGAAATGCCGCTTCTATTAAATCCATCACTGTCATTCCAGGCTTTAAATCTCCTGTGATATTGGAGACCAGATGGAAGACAGTGGCATATTCTTCCACGGTAAAGAGCTCCGTTACCTGTACGCTTCCGTGTCTGCACACCCGGTTTAAATCATTCCGCTCCAGATCCACAATCATCAGCAGCTCACTTTTATCCTTTTCTGAAGCCGCCAGCTCTTCCTTCAGCATCCGATCCTCTTCGGGTGTACTTCCCCTTTTTCTGGTGCCTTTAATGGGTCTGGTTTCCACATACCCTTTTTTCATTTGCAAAAACCGCTCCGGAGATGCGCAGATCACCTGAAAATCACCATAATTCAGATATCCGCCAAAAGGAGCAGGATTGTTCCCCCGCAGCTTACGAAATACTTCATAAGGGGATTTACCGCTTTTTATGGTCAGCCGCTGGGTCATATTCGCAATATAGATATCACCTTCGATAATATATCTTATCATATCATCAATTGCTTTTAAATACTCTTCTTTTTGAAAATTAGGAATGACCTCTATCGCTTTTTTCTCTCCTGTGGCACGTTCGATACGTATGCCATTAAAAATAGATTTCTTCAGTTCTTCCAAACGAATGCTGCTGTCTTTTAATTTCCCATTTGCTGCCAGCGTGACTTCCTTTTTCTCATGATCTTCTATAATAAATACATCATAAAAATTCAAAATGCAGTCCGGGATATCGGTTTCCATGGGATCTTTTGCCTTAACCCCTTCTTTTTTTCTTCCGTAATCGTATGAAAAATAACCAATTGCCCCAGATATAATCGGAAGTCCTGTTGTATTTTCTTCTCTGTTTTCCCTGAGATAATTCCTCATAAATTGTTCGAAGGTAACATCGGATGGCTTTCCATTTACCGTAAAAGCTTCTCCCTTCACCAGCTTCAGATAGGGATACAGCCCGATAATAGAATATCTGCCAAGCTTATTTTGCAGGGAGGAATCCAGGAATACTGTATCCGTTTCATTTTGAAATACCCCATGAATATCCTGAATGGGAATATAAGGTTCTAATTTCTGGATTTTCCTAAGCATTTCTGTACCCCCAGTCCTTGCTGATATTTACAAAATTGCCTAAAAGTTCATGTCCGTAATCGGTCAGCACTGCCTCCGGATGAAACTGAACGCCATAAACTGGCGCCTTTCTATGGGAAATTGCCATTATATCCCCATCCTCTGTCCAGGCATCCACCTGAAAATCAGGAGATAGCGTTCCCTTATCTATTACCAGGGAATGGTATCTGGTTACCCCATATTCCCTGGGCAGCCCACGAAAAATC
The DNA here is from genome assembly GCF_034124845.1 of Robinsoniella sp. Classification (NCBI taxonomy): domain Bacteria; kingdom Bacillati; phylum Bacillota; class Clostridia; order Lachnospirales; family Lachnospiraceae; genus Robinsoniella; species Robinsoniella sp. The sequence goes on along the minus strand of NZ_JAWYAJ010000461.1, from coordinate 444 downwards.
CCTTTCCCGCTGTGGCGGATTTTCGTAACCTTTCCGTGCATGGGTCGTTTGCCTTTTACAATATCCGCACCAAAAGAATAGCCTATCACCTGGTGGCCAAGGCATACACCTAATATTGGAATCTCATTTATGAATTTCTGAACAATTTCATTGGATAAACCCGCTGACTTGGGGTTCTTCGGACCCGGTGAAATGACAATTCCCTCCGGTTTCATACCGGCAAGTTCCTCTATATTCACCTTATCATTTCGCACTACCAGAATTTCCTGACCCAGCTCTTCAAAATAAGCTGACAGATTGTACACAAAAGAATCATAATTATCAATACATAAAAACATAGACCTCTCCTCACTTTCGTTTTTGAAAGCAAGTCGTTATCCTGGAGCTTGTTTGAAAATTGTTTTCTGTCAGGAATGAATTTTCAAACAAGCTCAAAAGGTCCGT
>NZ_JAWYAJ010000460.1:0-3953 GCF_034124845.1 Robinsoniella sp. | reverse complement strand
CCAGGCGCTGGGATGACAATAAAGAGTCTTCTTATCCTATGCGATCCAAAGAAGATGCAAAAGACTACCGCTATTTTCCGGACCCGGATCTGCCGCCAATCCTGATCAGTGATGAGTGGATTCAAAAAATAAAAGAAGCTCAGCCTGAGCTTCGCGCGGAAAAACTGCTTCGTTATAAAAAAGAGTTCGATATACCGGATTATGACGCTGGCATTTTAACATCGTCTAAAAAAATGGCTGATATTTTTGAAGCGGCAGCAGCTATTTGCAAGAAACCCAAGAAGGTTTCAAACTGGCTCATGGTAGAGACACTCAGACTTCTGAAAGAAAAGAACAGGGAACCGGAAGACATCACGTTTTCACCGGAAAACCTGGCGAAGCTGGTAGAACTTACCGAGGCAGGCACCATTAACAGCAGTGTTGCCAAAGAGGTATTTGAGCATATTTTCCATGAAGATGCTGATCCTGTTTTATATGTAGAAGAACATGGATTGAAGACGGTAAATGATGAAGGGGAATTAAGGGGCGTCATTGCACAGGTTGCAGCCCAAAATCCCCAGTCGGTAACCGATTATAAAAATGGAAAAGAAAAAGCAATCGGATTCCTGGTAGGGCAGACGATGAAAGCCATGAAAGGAAAGGCAGATCCAGGGACGGTGAACCGTATTTTAAGAGAGCTATTAAGCGGCGGTACACTTTAAAAAAAGCTTGTAATTTGTCAGTACATTGATATAATAGCCTTGAGCGTGTTTCTTAATATTTTTTTATGCAGAGATAAATAGGGGATTTATAATTAGTAAAATATGCTTAACTTTACTATCCGATGTTTACGAGAGGGGGGAGGATATTGCTAAAGAGTTACAAGACTGAAATAAATCCAACTCCGGAGCAGATGCAGATGATTCTTAAAACGATTGGGGTCTGCCGATTTGTCTATAACTTCTATCTTACCTGTAATAGGGATGCTTATGAGAAAGAAGAAAAATTTATATCTGGTATGGATTTTTCAAAATGGTTGAATAATGTATGGTTAAAAGAAAATCCAGAATATATCTGGATAAAAGAAGTAAGCAGCAAGTCTGTAAAGCAAAGTATTATGCATGCAGACAGGTCTTATAAAAGATTCTTTAGAGGTCAGGCAGGATTTCCGCACTTTAAAAAGAAAGGGAAATCGGAACTCAAAATGTACTTTGTTAAAACGGATGCCAAAGTTGTTATTCCATGCGAGAGACACCGTATTAAGATTCCAACGCTTGGATGGGTAAGGTTAAAGGAAAAGAATTATTTGCCCACAAATCCAAATACACATCTGATCAAAAGTGGAACAGTTTCCTATAAAGCAGGAAGGTATTATGTATCAGTTCTTGTGGATGAAAAAGAATCCGTAAAGCCAGCATTAGGTGATTTTGGATTGGGAATAGATTTAGGGGTGAAGAATTTTGCCATTGTAAGTAACGGAAAGATTTACCAAAACATCAATAAATCTGTAAAACTTAAAGGATTAGAAAGAAAGTTAAAACGGGAGCAGCGCTGTCTGTCGAGAAAATACGAAGACTATAAAAAGCGCTTAGGGAAAGGAGTAACTACTAAACAGAATATCCAGAAACAACAGTTAAAGGTACAAAAACTTTATCACAGGATTTTATGTATCCGTTCAGATTATATCAATAAATGTGTTAGTGAGCTGGTAAAAACCAAACCATCCTATATAACTATTGAAGATTTGAATGTATCCGGAATGATGAAGAACAGGCATCTTTCGAAAGCGATTGCTTCCCAAAAGTTCTACGAATTCAGGACAAAACTGGAAGCAAAATGCCGAGGGAATGGAATTGAATTAAGAATTGTGGACAGGTGGTATCCATCAAGCAGGATGTGCCATGCGTGTGGCTGTATTAGAAAGGATTTAAAACTTTCAGACCGAATATACACCTGTGAATGCGGTTATCACGCTGATAGAGACTGCAATGCAAGCCTTAATTTGAGAGATGCTAAAACTTACAAAACCGCATAATCAAAGGCTTGTAAGCATGTACCGATGGCTTTTAGTCGGGAATTTACGGCTGTGGAGTGTACAAGGACCTGTGAGTAGATACTGTTCTGCAGATTGAAAGCATACACGGTGATGCAGCAAGACTCATTCGTAAGAATAGTCAATATCTCGATATGGATAGTTTTGTTCATATTTTGAGTAGCAAGGGCTATGTATCAAATTAACAGCAAAGAAGAAAAAAAACAGTTCTACAAATTAGTTGCAACACTGGTTTTACCCATGGCGCTGCAGAATCTGATTAATGTCGGTGTAACCTCTGCCGATGTAATCATGCTTGGAAAAGTGGGTGAGACGGCACTTTCGGCATCATCTCTGGCAGGCCAGGTATACTTTATTATGACTTTGGTATTTTTTGGACTGACATCCGGTGCTGCGGTTTTAACGGCTCAGTATTGGGGAAAGAAGGACACCAGGTCTATTGAAAAGATTCTGGGTATTTCTATGCGGATTGCACTTTGTGTAGCGGCTGGGTTTATGATTGTGGTACTGTTGTTTCCTTATCAGATCATGCACATTTTTACGTCCGAGCAGGATGTAATCCAGGGAGGCGTGGAATATTTAAGAATTACTGTATTTTCGTATCTGTTTGCGGCTACCACACTGGTTTATCTGAACATTATGAGAAGTATCGAGCGGGTAATCATTTCTACGATTGTGTATCTGGTATCCCTGATGGTCAATGTTGCACTGAATGCCGTTTTCATTTTCGGACTGCTGGGATTTCCGGCAATGGGAATAAAGGGTGCGGCACTTGCCACCTTGATCGCCAGAATAACCGAGTTTGTGATTGTGCTTTTCTATTCGAAAAAGATGAATCATACCATTCGTTTCCGCATAAAGGATTTCTTTGTGAAAGATAAGCTTTTGATGAAAGATTTCCTGGTATATGCAGTTCCGGTTGTCTTAAATGAGATGTTCTGGGGACTGGGTGTTTCTATGTTAACGGCAGTTATCGGACATCTGGGAAGTCCTGCTGTAGCAGCAAATTCCGTGGCACAGGTAGTAAAACAGCTTGCAATGGTGGTAACATTCGGGCTATCCAATGCAACTGCGATCATGATAGGAAAGGTCATAGGAGAAGGCCGGGAAGATCTTGCCAAGCTTTATGGAAAACGTTTTGTGAAGCTGTCACTGGCATTGGGAGTGGTTGGTGCAGGTGTTATTCTAACCATATCACCGATTGTAAGAGCCAATCTGACACTGAGTGAACAGGCACAGGGATATTTACGGGCGATGATGTTTGTCATGTCTTATTTTGTCGTAGCCCAGGCATATAATACCACCATGGTTGTGGGGGTTTTCCGTGCAGGCGGGGATACCAGGTTCGGGCTGATTCTGGATTTAATATCCCTGTGGGGCTTTGCGATCTTCCTGGGAGCAATTGCCGCATTTGTATTCAAGGCACCGGTAATTGTAGTCTATATTATATTGCTCAGCGACGAGCTTGTAAAACTTCCGGCTACAACGTGGAGGTATCGTACTTATAAGTGGGTCAAAAATGTCACCCGGTAAAGGTTATACACTTCGGCTATCCGCACCAGGAAATCCGAACCATTCTTTGATGCAGCCCGCTACACCTGCAGAATGGTTTGGATCCCCTGATACGAATATCCTGTGTGTATTACTCAATTATTTAAGCAATGATGTATTAGAGAAGCACTTGACATGTAAATGCAAAAGCATGATACATGTCAGGTGTTTTTTTGCAGATACTTGAGGTAAGGAAGTAATTTTCAAACATAATCTAAAAATACAACGTACAATTTAAGTTACAAATATACAACGAACAATTTAGGTGTTTACTTAGCAACAATATAATGAGACCATGCGGTTATAAAACACTAAATTTGGGTTTAGCTGAGTAAGGACGCTTTGTGGAATATAGGTAGTGTACGGAAAG
>NZ_JAWYAJ010000459.1:0-1578 GCF_034124845.1 Robinsoniella sp. | reverse complement strand
TGAAAACGGACAGAGCTATGTCTACAAGGTAGACGAAAATAAACGGTTAAAACAGCAGTTTGTTAAGACCGGAAAAACATTATTTTCACAGTACATTGAAATTAAAGAAGGTTTAACCAACGAAGATAAAATCGCATTCCCATATGGTAAAAATGTTAAGAACGGTGCAAAAGTAAAAGATGCTGATGACACCAGTGAAATGATGTACTAGGAGGTGGAACAGTGTTAGAGAATATACGATTGTCCTTTCAGGGCATCTGGTCACATAAGATGAGGTCATTTTTAACCATGCTGGGTATCATCATTGGTATCGCATCTATTATTTCCATTGTTTCCACAATCCAGGGAACCAATGAGCAGATTAAAAAGAACCTGATCGGCGGAGGTAACAATACGGTAACAGTAAGCCTGAGCCAGGGTGACTGGGATGATTATTCCCTGTCCGATTACGACTCCCTGCCTAAGGGAGTGCCCGTAATCTCAGAAGAGACAAAAAAAGAGATCAGTGATATAAACGGCGTCGAGAAAGTATCATTATATACAAGAAGAGCGTATGCTGATGGAATCTACCATCAGAATACCAGCCTGGACGGCGGAGGAGTCTACGGAGTAGATCTGGATTACTTTGCCACCTGCGGCTACATAATGAAGACCGGGCGTCCATTTCTACAAGAAGATTACAAAGATTTTCGTAAAGTTGCAATCCTGGATGAGTCGGCAGCTACCAGTCTGTTCCAGGATGAAGATCCCCTTGGAAAAACCATAGAAATAAAAGGAGAGCCATTTACCGTAATCGGTGTGGTGGTAAAAAGTGATCAGTTTGAGCCGGTTATTAATTCTATGGAAGATTATGCAAACTATAAGGGGAATGAAGCAAGCGGTATTGTTTACCTGACCTCTTCAGCCTGGTGTATCCCATATCAGTATGATGAGCCTCAGAATATAGTTATGAAAGCGGAGAGTACGGATGATATGAGTACAATCGGCAAGAAGTGTGCAGACATTGTAAATGCCTCTGTTACAAATACTGATAATATAAAATATAAAGCTTCCGATGTATTGCAGATTGCGAAGGAAAAAGAAGAACTGAGCGCAGCTACAAACAATCAGCTGCTGTGGATTGCAAGTATATCCCTTCTGGTAGGCGGTATCGGTGTAATGAATATTATGTTAGTATCGGTTACGGAACGAACCAGTGAAATCGGTCTGAAGAAAGCGATTGGTGCTAAGAAAAAGAGCATCTTAGGACAGTTCCTTACCGAGGCGGCGGTGTTGACCAGCCTTGGAGGTATCATCGGCGTTATAGCGGGCATTATCCTCGCCCAGGCGATATCTAAGATATCGCAGATTCCGGTGGCAATCAGTGTTCCGGCAATTATCGGTTCTGTTATTTTCTCAATGCTGATCGGAATTATCTTTGGTTTGCTTCCCTCTGTTAAGGCAGCGAAGCTGAATCCAATTGATGCACTGCGTCATGAATAAGTTTTTATAAAGAGAAGTAAAGAGAATTCGGATCTCCCCAAAGCAGCTCATGCATATGTGAATGGCATTGCTGCTTTGGAGGGATTTTTTGTTTTA
>NZ_JAWYAJ010000458.1:0-17716 GCF_034124845.1 Robinsoniella sp. | reverse complement strand
CTTTGCATCTTCCCAGTTTGTATAAAATAAATTTCTCACCATAATATTATAAAGAGGAGTATTTTTCATCCAATGCCAGCAGATCTTCTACATTCTTCACTTCTAAAAGCGCATCCATGATATCCTCTGTCAAAAGCATATTGGCAAGCTTCTCCATATTCTGCATATGCATGGTGTGATCCTTGGATGCCAGCACAAAGAATAATCTGGCATCTTTTTCCGGATTTCCTTCTTCAAAATGTACCGGTTCTTCCACTTTCATAAAGGACACCGCCGTATCATTTACGCCTACCGCACCTTCCTGGGAGTGCGGCATTGCAATATTCGGAGCAAAAACAATGTACGGACCATATTTTTTCACACATCCGATAACAGAATCCACATATGCCTGTTCGATAGAGCCATCTGACAGCAAAGGCTGGCAGGACGCCGCTACTGCCTCTTCCCAGGTATCAAATTTCTGATGAAAACATACTCTGTTCTGATTTACTAATTCTTTTAATAACATAAATACTTACCTCTCTTCTTTCCCGCAATATTCTCATTGATACGTAAAATCCGAATTAAAATATTTCATAAAATACATTTTCGCAAACCGAAGCAACGGCCGTCGGGCTGTTGGAGCTGTCAGAATGCAATTAAAACACGCTCTTATTTTACAGGACGCTCCTAAACGGCACATTTGGTTCATCCGTAAAGCAGTCTTCAAATCCTCTGCGGTAATGATACTGTAGTTTATCTTTATCGTTAGGGTAAATGAATTTGCCGCCAACATCCCAGATAAATGGCTTAAACTGATAATCCAATACATGTTTCTTGAAATTATACAGCATCATAATTTCTGCAGGGTCTGCCTTAAAATTCGTCCATACATCATAATGAAACGGTATAATCACTTTCGTCTGCAGTGCTTCAGCCATTCTTAAAATGTCCACAGAGGTCATCTTATCCTGATTTCCCGCCGGGTTTTCTCCATAAGAACCAAATGCAACATCTATCTTATGATCTTTTCCATGTTTCGCATAATAAACAGAATAATGAGAATCTCCGCTGTGGTATATATTTCCACCCGGTGTTTTGATCAGGTAGTTTACTGCTTTTTCATCCATATCCGTGGGGCAGATTCCTGCAAGGGGCTTTTCAGCCGTAACGATACAGGTTCTGTCAAAAGAATCCAGGACAACTATTTCCACATCTTTTACTTTCACCACATCGCCGGGTTTTACAATTTTACAGCGTTCTTCCGGCACACCGTAACTGAGCCATTTTTTAACACTTTCCAACGGTCCGATAAACGGTACGTCATCTTCACAGTTTTTCAGAACTGCTGCTGCAAAGAACGGGTCGATATGATCATTGTGGTAATGTGTTGATAAAACTGCATCCACGGTTGTCACTGCAAAAGGATCATAGACAATGGGCATTGCTCTTAGATTTGGCTGCATCAGCCTGCCGCCCGTCATGTTTCTCATTTGATGGTATTCATCCATATATGGTTTTTTCTTTGTTCTTTTTCCGTTTCCAAACCAGAGATCAATTGCAATATTTGCATTTCCCTCTGACTTAACCCAAATCCCGGTACAGCCAAGCCACCACATGGCTACGGTGCCTTTTTCCACTTTCTCTGCATCAATTTCTTCATTCAGCCAGGTCCCCCATTCCGGAAATGCTCCTAAAATCCAATTTTCTCTCGTGATCTCATCTACTTTGCTCATTTACTGTTCCTCCTTAAAATATTCATATAATTCATTATTGTTATGTTCATTTCAATTGATATGTTTATATTACTACATTTTTAAGTTCATTTCAATGTTTTTATATGAATATTTATTATTTATACGATCATTTTATTCGTAACAATTACCTTTAACCCGAATTACAAAGTAACACCCAGGTTCCGCTGCTCTGAATCCGGCAGATTATTAAGAATTATAAGTGATACAACAAAAAAGATAGCTGTAATGAAGCGCTGCTTTCTTCCTCTAACAGTCTATTTTACCCACTGTTTTCAAAAAGAAATTTGCTTTCATTTCAGCTATCTTTTTCTTATCATTCCAAACTGATTTTCTTCCCTGATCAGCCCTTAACAGCTCCAATGGTAATTCCCTTTACCAAATACCGCTGCACAAAGGGATAGATTAACATTACCGGAAGAATGCCAGCTACTGCAATCGCCATCTTGATCCCCACACTTGGCAGACTGGCTGCCATTTCGCCCACATTTCCCCCTGCCTGTCCGCTTGCCAGGAACTGGGCATCCTGGAGCATACGGTTTAATATATTCTGAATGGAATAGAGCTCTGTACGGCTGGCAATGTAATACAACCCGTTCTGCCAGTCATTCCAGTATCCCAGCCCTACCATCAGCCCAAGGGTTGCCACCATCGGTACCGACATGGGGAAAACCACCTTAAAAAGTATTCTGAACTCATTTGCTCCGTCTATTTTCGCTGCCTCTATAATCTCATCGGGAACATTTGCATTTAGATAATTTCTCATCATAATAATATTGAATGCGTTCATCAGCAGATTAGGGAGCAGCAATGCCCAAATGGTATCTCTTATATGGAAGGTATTGGACCAGATCATATATGAGGGCACCAGTCCGCCATTGAACAGCATGGTGAAAAAGATAAAAAATGAAATCCAGTTTCTTCCCGGCAGTTCCTTTCTGGAAAGAGGATAAGCCAGGAGAATTGTCATCAATATCCCTATCGCCGTACCGGCAATGGAAATAAACACCGTAACCCCATATCCCTTTAAGATCTTGGCTGACCCTGAGAAAATGTACTGATATGCATCCAGGCTGAGCGCTCCCGGGAAGAAGGAATACCCATCCCGTATCAGCGCCGCTTCATCTGTAAAGGAGGAAACCACCAGCAGGATAAACGGCAGCAAACAGCATAGCGACAGCAGAATCATGACTATATTTATTGTAATATGAAAACTTTTTTTATTATCTACCATAGTAATCTCCCTTTGTCAAAGTTAAAACAGTGCATTCTCTTTTTCCACCTTTCGGACGATGAAGTTTGCCAGAAGAACAATTGCAAATCCTACCAGTGACTGATAAAAACCTGCCGCAGAAGCCCTGCCCACATCGTTTAACTGTAAAAGCCCCCGGTATACATAAGTATCGATGGTATTCGTCACATCAAATAACGGACCGCTGTTCATTGGTACCTGATAGAACAGTCCAAAATCAGAGTAGAAAATTCTGCCTATGCTCATAAGTGTCAGCGTAATGATAGTGCCCTTTAAGGACGGCAGCACGATATCCTTTATCCGATGCCATCTGCTGGCACCGTCCATAACTGCCGCCTCATAAAGAGAACCGTCGATCCCCAGAATCGTTGCATAATAAATAATACAGCTGTATCCGAAGCCTTTCCACAGATTCACAATTACCAGTATAAACGGCCAATACTTTTTCTCGCTGTACCAGGCAACAGGATCCATCCCCAATTTCTGCAGGATACCGTTATTGATAAATCCAGATTCCGCACTGAGAAATGCATATACCAGATAACTGATTACAACGGTGGAAATCAGATATGGTATCAGGATCATCGTCTGATAAGCTTTCTTCTTCTTAACACCCCTGATTTCATTTAACAAAACAGCCACTGCTATAGATACCACTGTTCCCAGCAAAATAAAGACAAAATTATAACATATCGTATTGCGGGTAATAATCCAGGCATCGGATGTTTTAAACAGATATTCAAAATTATCCAGACCTACCCAGGGGCTGTTTAAGATTCCCAGACGGTAATCCACCTTTTTAAAAGCAACTACAAGCCCCAGCATCGGGAGATAGTTGTTAATGACCAGGTAAATCAGACCCGGTGCCATCATCAGGTAAAATGGCCAGTAACGCTTCAGGAGTGCAGTAAATTTTTTCTTTTTTGGCTTTTGCTTTCCAGCAGCGGTATTATCCATGGCTCCTCCTCGCTTTCCTCTATTGCTTTGCTTTCCATTCTTCGTATTGTTTGGATTTCGTTTCAATAATCTTGTCTATCCCGGCTGTTTTCAGTTCTTCCCGGAATTGCGCCAGACTTTCATCCACATCCACAGCCCCCGCCATTAAAGAGGGATTATATTTTGCCACCACATTGGTGCAGGCTGTAATTTCATTGGTAATTTCCGATGTGTCCGGTACAAAGCCCAATGCTTTTGAATGAAGCGCCGTCTTATTAAATTCTTCAATCTGTTTCCAGTAATCTTCCGGATAAGGCTCCCATACCGGTGTTTCAAAAGCATTGGGCCAGATCCAGGACTGTGCCGTATATGGCGTATTGGATGCATCTACACCTTCCGGAAAGTTAATCATTTTCTTCCCATCATCTGTGTATGTATAGCTTTTGCCTTCAATACCATTGATGAGTATGTTGGCAAGCTGGGGATTGGTGTACATTTCATTCAGTAAAATCATGGCTTCTTCCGGATGCTTGGTGGAAGCGGATATTCCCCACATCATACCCTGAACCGTCTGTGTCTGCAGCGAAGCGGGACGCAGCTCGATTACTTCGATTTCACAGCCTGTTATTCTCGCCTGCTGCTCTCCAAACAGTGGTTTTAAATGAGAAAGTGCGGAAAACAGCTTGCCCGCTCTCATGATTACGGAAGGATCATCACTCTTGCTCAGTACATCCGGAGAGATATATCCCGCTTCATACCACTTTCTCATAAGCCGCACATAATCTTCATATTCATCGGATTCATACAGGTTAACAATTTCTCCGGACTGTCCGTTATCCAGCATAACACCCAGGTTATTGGCATCACTGATCTGATCCCATCCCCAGGTATTCGTCTGCAGCGTTCCTGCCTGGCCTCCGCTTAAGCATTCCATATCCGGATGCAGTTCTTTTACCTTTGCGAACAAAGCAGTACAGTCTTCCAGCGTTTTAATACTGGCGGGATCAATTCCCGTCTCCTCCAGAATATCTCTCCTCATCCAGATGCCATAGCTGTTTGCCACTTCTCTGTCTGTATATATGCCGTAAATATTTTCATCCACACGTCCAAGCTCCAGCATATCTTCCGGGATCTCCTTTTTGATCCCCTCCCCGTACTGGTCCAGCAGTTCATCCAGCTCCAGCGCCTGTCCGTTATTTACATAAGTAGCCAGAGGTGTTCCATACCAGGGCAGAATATCCACCGTATCGCTTCCTCCGGTGAGCAGCAAATTGGTCTGCTGCTGCCAGGAACCGATGTTAATAAACGTAATATCCAGAGCCACCCCCTTATCTTTCAATATTTCATTCGCTGCCCGCTCTACATCCTCCACTAGTGACTGATCGTTAAATGCCATAGCCGCTACCTTCAAAGTAACCACATCATCGCTTTTCTTTTCTCCGGTATTTTCTACTGCATTTTCTCCGGTACCGCTTTCTTTTCCTGCCGCCTGCTGATTTTCTTCTTTTGCTCCCGTACCGCATCCTGTAAGCATCCCCGCCGCCATCGATACCGCAAGAAGTGCTGCAATCCATTTTTTCTTCATTTTCTTTCCTCCTGTTTGCAATCCGTTAACTTGAATTCTCAAGAAACAATCTGTAACCCTATTGCAGATCCATGTATGGACTGCCGGTTAATTTCTGAAATAAATCCGCTAATAAATAATCCCGGTTAATATCATAAACATATTTGATCAGATGGTTCGTCGTGTCAAAAGCATACCGGTCATCGTATTCCGGCACCGGACTGTGAACCAGGCAGCCCTTCTCAAATCTATCATCCAAAAGCCATGCAACCGCAGTCACATCCCAGATAATGCGGCTCCAGGTTATATTCCCCCCGTCAGCCAGTGCCTCCTTAACAGTCACATCCACCAGATAATCACAGAGCTTATTTTTTCCCTTCAGATGATGGATTAACTCCGGACCGCTGATACGGAATCCGGAAACCACGCCCATGCATGGAAGCTGCACCAGGGGTACCCCGCAGCCAAACAAGACTCTGGCTGCCGCTATATCCTGAATCAGATTAAATTCCCGGTTATCCGGCCACCAGTGTGCCTGACCGCCAAGCCAAACCACCACAATCCGCTCTTTTATCTCAGGCTTTATCAAAATGGCAGACACTACATTGGTAATTGCGGCAATGGCAACTACATACAGCGGATTCTCAGATGTATGTTCCATCGCTCTTTTTATCAAATCTTCCGCTGCCTCTGACTTCACCGGAATGGTTTCATTTTCCAGATAGCGGTCCGAACCTTTTTTGACCAATTTCTTTAGATCTTCTCTTTCCATCAGTGTGAGAACCCTTAAAATCTCTTCATAACTCTTTTCCATTCCCTCCGCCGGGCATTCACATTTTTTATTGGAAAAGGGAGCCGCATATATCGCCTGCAGGTTTAGTTTGTCATCTGATTTAATCAGATAGGCAAGTGCGTACTGATCGTCAATTTCATTATAGGTATCCGTATCAAGCACTACATCCGCCTTTCCTTTTGGCCTGTTCAACTGCCCTGCAAGCCATCCATTGTCCACCATCATAATTTCCTTCCTCCTTTTTAGGAAAATAATTTTCTTAAAATGTTTTCCTTATGAGCACATTATATCGGTGGATTTTTCAAATGTCAACCACAATCTTTATTTTTGTTAAATAAAACTATTTTCCGAAATGTTTTCCTGTGCATTTTATACAAAAAAACAAATTGACAAAATGAACCAGATCATCCATAATAGGTACATGACAAGCTTATAAAATCTAAAAACCTGGAATTGATTCAGGAATAAAATGACTGAGGTGTTTTATGACTATCAAAGAAATTGCAAAATTGGCAGGCGTGTCGATTTCAACGGTATCCAAAATTGTAAATAATAAAGATCAGAATATTAATTCAGCCACCAGAAACCGGGTGCTGGAAATTGTAAAAGAATATAATTACACCCCGTATGGTACGGTAAAAGATATCTCCATGGCGAAAACATTTCTCATTGGAGTGCTTTTGCGGGATGGCAGCGGATTCAAAACCATGCTGAACGGAATAGTGAAAGCAGCACAGGAAAAAGGTTATGGTATCCTGGTCTTTGACAGCTGCAGTTCATTTACGGATGAGTTAAAACATATTACCGCACTCTGTAAAAATAAAATTGACGGACTTTTATGGGAGCCGGTTGATCAGGTAAGTATGCAGCATGAGCATTATTTCACCGATGCGGATATTCCTGTGGTTTATGTAAATTCCAATTATACAGCGAACTCTTATGCCATTGATTACCAGAAACTGGGCTACCTCTGTACGGAAAAGCTGATTCAATGGAGACATCATAAAATAGGCTGCCTGATCCGGGAAAATAATTTCCGGTCCCTGCAGGTGTTGGAAGGGATGAAAAGCTGCCTCTTTGACCATCATCTCTCTCTGCATGACGCAATGACATTACATCTCTCCGATTCTTCCTGCATGAGCTCTCTCACAACCGGGGGAATCACAGGTATCGTCAGCAGTGATTTAGAAGAAACGCTCACTCTTTACAGCCAGCTGGATAAGATGCACTACCATATTCCATCGGATTTTTCATTGATTGGACTTTGTAGCGATGATATGGATTTTTTAAACTTTCCCTCTGTTTCCAATTACAAGATTCCCTATTGGAATTTGGGATATGGTGCCTGCCGTACCCTGATAAATATTTGCGAAAAAAATACGGACGACAATCCTGCGTGTTCTCTGGATACTTATTATGTGTTAAACCATGAAGAAAGCATCAATACCCCTGCATCCTGCCGGGGCCGGAAATTCCTGGTTCTGGGCAGTATCAATACGGATGTTACCCTTACCGTGGACGGTTTTCCGGAAACCGGAAAATCTACCCTGATCACCAATTCCTCCTCCTGCGCAGGCGGAAAAGGTACCAATCAGTCTATGGGTACTGCAAGGCTGGGACATGAAGCAGTCTTAATCGGTAAAGTGGGCAACGACTCCGATGCCTCCCTGATCTTTGATGCACTGAGCCAGAACCACCTTCTGACAGAAGGGATTTATAAGGATCAAGGCGCTCAGACCGGAAAGGCCTATGTGTATGTACAAAAAGACGGGGAAGTGACCATCACCTATATTCCGGGTGCGAATCTCAGGCTGACCGCTGACGATGTCCGGTCTCAGAAGGCCCTGTTTGAAGGATGTGAATTCTTATTGCTCTCCATGGATATTCCAATGGAAGCCGCTATGGAAGCCGCATCCCTGGCGAAAAAGACTTCTGCGAAAACCATATTAAAGCCATCGGCACTTAGTACGCTGCCGGAGGTGTTCTACCGGAACACTGATATATTTGTACCTAATCAGCAGGAAGCTGCTACTTTCTGCCCTCAGATTGATACCATTGAGGGACAGGCAGAATATTTTTACAACCGGGGAATGCCCGTTGTAATCATCACCCTTGGACATGGCGGATGCTATGTTCGCGCTGAAAATCTGCAGAAGCATTTTCCAGCCGCCGATTTTACTGCTGTAGATGCCACCGGAGGCGCCGATGCTTTTATTTCTGCACTGGCTGTCCATTTAAGTGACGGATATTCATTGGAGAAGTCTGTCCGCATCGCCCAGTATGCCGCAGGATTCTGCGTTTCCCGCCAGGGTGTAACAACTGCGCTGGTTGACAAGGACACCTTGTATCTTCATATCGGGCTGGCAGAACCCGATCTGTTATCCTTTCACTAATGCCGCTAAAAGCCCCCTTGCTTTCAGGGGGCTTTTTATGCATAAAAATACGCCCTGCCTCCCACAGCAGAGCGTATAAACATTAACTTTTCTCTTTTCCTGTACTGCCTGCATAACTCCCGGTCAAGATCCAATGTTTCCCTGTTCACCTTGAATTATACTGATTTACTTCTATAAAATATTCGTTGCTAAATTAATAAGCTGCCTCTTCGGATTCAGGTTCCGCAGCTACAACAGCCTCGTACTGATCCAGGATAATCCCCTGGATACGGTCTCTTGTCTGGGAATTAATAGGATGTGCGATATCTCTATATTCTCCGTCGGATGCCTTTCTGCTCGGCATGGCTATAAATAACCCCTTTTCTCCTTCAATTACTTTGATATCATGAACAACAAACTCATCATCAATTGTAATCGAAACTACCGCCTTCATCTTACCTTCCTTTTCAACTTTACGTACCCTGACATCTGTAATATTCATGTCTTTTAGCCCCTTTCCATATATAGTCGTAATTTAAAATGTTATAGTACGTAGCGCTCGTTTTTTTCTATAACAATTTTTATTTTGTCCTCGCCAACATGATAAGAATTTGCCCGTATGGTATCTCTGGATTCAACAATACAGTTTTCGATATATGTATTATCACCCAGATAGACATCATTCAGGATAATAGAATTCTTAATCACACAATTTTCACCCACAAAAGTCTTCTTAAACAACACCGAATTTTCTACATGTCCATTGATGATACATCCGCTGGATATCAGGCTGTTTTTCACTTCACTGCCCGGATTATACTTTGCAGGCGGAAGATCGTCAACCTTGGAATATACATCCGGATACTGACGGAAGAAATAATCCCTTACCTCCGGTTTCAGGAAATCCATATTGGTTTTGTAATATGACTCTACCGTAGCGATGTTGCTCCAGTACTCTTTCATCTTATATCCATAGATTCTCTTTAAGTTCTTATAGCGAATCAGGATATCTTTTACAAAATCATGCCGGTCTTCCTGTGCACATCTTTCAATTAATTCGATCAGCTGTCTTCTGCGGATAATATAGACTCCGGTTGAAACCGTGTTCCAGGATGAAACCATCGGTTTCTCTTCAAATTCTTCAATTCTGCTGTCCTCATTCATTTTCAGGACACCGAATCTTGTAATGTCTTCGCTTGGAGCCATATCTTTGCATACAACGGTGATATCCGCTTTCTTCTCAATATGATATTCCAGCACTTTATTGTAATCCAGCTTGTACACACCGTCACCGGATGCTATGATTACATATGGTTCATGGCTTTTCTTCAGAAAATCCAGATTCTGATAGATCGCATCTGCCGTCCCCCGATACCAGAAACTATTATCAGAAGTGATGGTTGGTGTGAATACAAACAAACCTCCCTGCTTTCTTCCAAAATCCCACCATTTTGAAGAACTTAAATGTTCATTTAAAGATCTCGCATTGTACTGTGTCAAAACTGCCACTTTTTGTATAGAAGAATTAGACATGTTACTTAACGCGAAGTCGATGCTTCGATAGCTGCCTGCAATCGGCATTGCTGCAATGGCCCTCTTATTTGATAAATCTCCCATTCTGTGACTGTTGCCACCTGCTAAAATCATTCCTATCGCTCTCATCACGCCTCACCTGCCTTAACTAAAGTTTCTCCACTCTCCAGTACGCCATCCGGATAATCCTCTGCTCTTGTAATTCCGTCAACTGCCGTATTCTTACCGATCTTTACATTTGGCGGAATATAAGAATTTTCACCTACCGTTACTAAACCAAAGGAATACACATGTGGTTTTAATTTGTTTGGAACTTCTTCGCCTACGCCAAGCACTGCGCCTTGTCCGATTTCCGTGTTCTCGGCTACAATGGAGCGGTCCAGAACGGCACCATCTCCGATCTTGGTTCCTCTCATGATAATCGAATCACGAATAACAGCACCCTTTCCAATCGTTACACCGGCTCCTATGACAGAATTATGTACTTCTCCATAAACCTCCGTACCATCGCCGATGATACATCTTTCAATAACCGAATCCGTTGATATATACTGCGGAGGAATGATTTCACTGCTTGTGTATATCTTCCAGAATTCTTCGTATAAGTTAAACTCCGGAATGATATCGATCAGTTCCATATTTGCTTCCCAGTAAGAACCCAATGTTCCAACGTCTTTCCAATAGCCGTTATACTCATAAGCAACAAGCTTATCTCCCTTTTCATGGCAATACGGAATAATATGTTTACCAAAATCACAATTACTCTGATCAGACATTGCGATTAAAGCTTCCTTTAATACCTTCCATGAGAAAATATAAATACCCATTGACGCAAGATTGCTCTTTGGTTCCAGCGGTTTCTCCTGAAACTCTGTAATCCTGTTATTGTCATCTGTCACCACTACGCCAAAACGGCTTGCTTCTTCCATCGGTACGGGCATAACTGCGATGCTGATGTCGGCATTGCTGGCTTTGTGGAAATCTAACATTACTTCATAATCCATCTTATAAATATGGTCACCCGACAAAATTAAAACATAATCAGGATTATAATTCTCCATATAGCCCAGGTTCTGGTAAATTGCATTTGCTGTTCCTGTATACCATTCGCTGTTGCCACTCTTCTCATATGGAGGAAGTACTGTTACACCTCCGATATTCCTATCCAAATCCCAGGGAATACCAATTCCAATATGCGTATTTAACCGCAATGGCTGATATTGTGTTAGGACACCAACTGTATCTACCCCAGAATTAATACAGTTGCTGAGCGGAAAATCTATAATTCGGTACTTTCCGCCGAAAGCCACGGCCGGCTTTGCCACTTTGGCTGTCAGAACGCCCAGACGGCTTCCTTGTCCTCCTGCAAGTAACATTGCAATCATCTCTTTTTTAATCACGCTATCACCTCTCGCTGTAGTATAGTACTATGATGTCAGATGCATCTATAGCCCGTTAACAATCATATTTTCTCATAAATAAAATTGTTAGTTTTTATTATATCACATCTTTTCGAAATAGTGAACATTTTTTACAATTTTTTGAATTTTTTTTCTCTCATTTTAGAAGAAATAGCTCAAAATATTGTTTAGCGACTTTTCTTATTCGACATTTTATTCACATTTATGCTATTTTCCCTTTGTTTTTTCTGTATTGTTTTGTCATATTTTTACATAATTCTTTGTTTTGTTTTAAAAATGCATAAAAATACTGTCGAATACAGTGATTTTTTAGAATGTGTTTTTGCTGGAGGGATTTCCGCTGTTTTACACTTTCACTTCTCTTTCCAGTGAGAATTCTATAATACTCAGCTGGTTTTCTCAACGTGATAGAACCTCCGTCTTTGCCCCCCAAACATAATTTAATCTTCCTTATTGTCAAGAAATACTTTAATTTTTATCCATATGCGGTTATAATAGTGAAAGAATGCCTTTCACACAGCCTGTGAAAGAGATTTTCATAAGGAGAGTATCATTATGTATGAGATAAATTTTAAGCAGCCTATCCATGTACACTTTATCGGTATCGGAGGAATCAGCATGAGCGGTCTTGCTTCTATATTAATAGACCGTGGTTTTAAGATCTCCGGTTCTGATGCAAAAGAATCGCCTCTGACAAAATGGATGGAGGACAGAGGGGTTACTGTGTACTTGCACCAGCGCGCATCTAATATAGAAGAAGGAACAGACCTGGTGGTATACACAGCAGCGATCCATCCGGATAATCCGGAATATGCAGCTGCAGTTCAGAAAAATATTCCGATGCTGACCCGTGCTGAACTACTGGGGCAGATCATGCAGAATTACGAAACACCAATTGCCGTTTCCGGTACACACGGCAAAACCACAACCACGTCCATGATTTCCCACATTCTTCTGGCTGCTGACACAGATCCTACGATATCGGTAGGCGGAATCTTAAAAGCCATCGGAGGAAATATCCGCGTGGGTAATTCCGAAACATTTCTGACGGAAGCATGTGAATATACAAACAGTTTTTTGCATTTTAATCCAAAGATCAGTATCATCCTGAATATTGATGCAGACCATCTGGACTTCTTCAAAGACCTGGATGACATCCGGAATTCATTCCGGCTATTTGCAGAGAGACTGCCAAAAGACGGTACGCTGATTATCAACGGAGACATTCCCGGCTATGAGGAAATTACGAAGGACCTTCCATGCAATGTGATAACCTATGGATTCTCTGAGTCCAGCCAGTACAGTGCCGCAAATATCAGCTATGACGATTTTGCCCACGGCTCTTTTGATGCGTTAAAGGACGGTAAGGTGATCGGTCACTTCACACTGAGTGTCCCGGGACAGCACAATATATCCAATGCACTTGCCTCACTTGCTCTTGGTGAACGACTTGGCATTCCTATGGAAAAAATCTGCCAGGGACTGACTGATTTTGGCGGTACTGACCGGCGTTTCCAGAAAAAAGGGGAAATCGGAGGCGTTACCATCATTGATGATTACGCACACCATCCCACAGAAATTGCTGCTACCTTGAAAGCGGCAAATCAGTATCCTCACAAAACGATCTGGTGCGTATTCCAGCCGCATACTTACACACGAACCAAAGCATTGATGGATGACTTTGCAACGGCGCTTGCCCTGGCTGATAAAGTGGTGCTCGCTGATATCTACGCCGCCCGTGAAACGGATAACCTGGGGATCAGTTCTAAAACTCTCCAGCAGAAAATAGCGGAACTTGGCAAAGAAGCATATTATTTTCCATGTTTTGACGAGATCGAAAACTTTTTGTTAGAAAATTGTATACACGGTGACTTGTTGATAACTATGGGTGCCGGAGACGTTGTAAAAATAGGGGAAAGCCTGCTTGGAGAATAGTTATCCACATTATCCACATGATTATGCACATTAACGTGTATTTTACATGTGGATTTTTTTGTGGATAGCTTGGTTTACATAATTTCGCTGTGATAATTTTTAAAAATTCGACAATCCCCGACAATTGCACATTTTCTCCTGTTGCACCTATTTTTTTTGTCCCCAAGTTATCCACATTATCCACAATGTCCACAGTGGAGAACTTCCTCCCCTTCCCCGGAACCCTTGTAAAAACTAGCTGTTCTCTTTTTTTAAAAGGTATGCTATACTGGTTTCATAACAAGAAAATAGCAGGTGAAAGCAATGAATGAAATATCCTTACACATAAATTCCGGCAGCAGCGTTACCATTGTCCAAAATACATTTATCGACAATTACATGCCTTCTGCCAGTGGTGAATTCGTCAAAATATACTTATATCTCCTAAGATGCACCTCTTCTAATATTGGTGTGTCTATTTCGTCTATAGCAGATACTTTTGAACATACGGAGAAAGATGTGAACCGTGCCCTGGCTTACTGGGAAAAGCTCCATTTACTGAAACTGGAACACGATGAAAGCGGTGCATTGACCGGAATCTGTTTCTTAAGCTCCACGGAGCATGCATCCGAACCGGCAGCTGCATCTGTTTCACTGGAAACTGCAGCCAGTACGGAACCTTCCAAACCCATGAAAAAGGTACTTCCCTCCGCCGATAAGATGAAAACCTTAAAGGAACAGGAAGATATCCGCCAGCTTTTATTTATTGCCGAACAGTATCTGGGGAAAACGTTGAGTTCCACTGAAGTATCCAATATTCTTTACTTCTATGACGGTCTGCATTTTTCTACAGACCTGATTGAATACCTCATTGAATACTGTGTGTCAAAAGGCAGCAAAAGCGCACGCTATATTGAAAAAGTTGCACTCTCCTGGGCAGAAGACGGCATTACTACCGTTGACCAGGCAAAATGCAATACGAATCTGTACAATAAGAATTATTTTACCATTTTGAATACCTTTGGTATTAAAGGACGTGCCCCTGCTGAACCGGAGATCACTTTCATGGCAAAATGGCTGGACGAGTACCACTTTACCCTGGATATTATCATTGAGGCATGTAACCGGACCATTAAGCAGACTCATCAGCCGAATTTCCAATATGCCAATAAAATTCTGGAAGAATGGAATAAGTCCGGTATTAAACATCTCTCTGAAGTTGCTCTTCTGGATGAAAAGCACCAGAATTCTAAAAAAACTGCTCCTGTTCAGAAAAAACCGGCATCATCCAATAACCGGTTTAATAATTTCCATCAAAGGGAATATGATTACGATCAGTTAGAGAAGCAGCTGCTGAACAGATAGGTAAAACAGATCATTATATAAATTAGAAAGGGAGAACCAGCCTGTGGCATTGAAAAACTCACAATATGATATGATCATCCGGGAATATCAGAAAAAACAATTGCAGACCAGACATGATCAGGATGCGCGTATCCGGGAAGCTTATGAAAAAGTTCCTGCACTTCGTGAAATTGATGATCAGATCAGTTCCATCAGTGTCGCAAGGGGACGCCAGCTGTTATCCGGAGACAGTGATGCACTGGATGGATTAAAGGAAGATATCAGCCGTTTATCAGACAAGCGCCTTGAACTGCTTATGGAGAACGGATTTCCAAAGGATTATCTTCTTCCCCGCTATACCTGCCCGGACTGTCAGGATACGGGATTTGCAAACAACCAGAAGTGCCACTGCTTTAAGCAGGCGGTAATTGATATGCTGTATACCCAGTCCAATTTAAAAGAAATCTTAAGCAGGGAGAACTTTTCCAGTTTCTCTTATGATTATTATTCGGATCAGCTGGTAAATCCCTCTACCGGGCTGTCTTCGCTTGCTACCATGCGCAAGAATATGGCGGAGTGCGAGGAGTTTATCCGCACCTTTGATACGGAATTTAAAAACCTGTTTTTCTATGGAGATACGGGAGTAGGAAAAACCTTCCTGTCTCACTGTATTGCCAAAGAGCTCATCGACACCGCCCATTCCGTCATTTATTTTTCAGCATTTGAGCTCTTTGATGTATTCGCGAAAAGCACGTTTGAAAAAGAAGAAGAGGCGCAGAATATCCATCCCTATATCTTTGACTGTGATCTGCTGATCATCGACGATCTGGGTACAGAACTTACGAATTCCTTTGTCTCCACCCAGCTGTTTCTATGTATTAATGAAAGGCTTAACCGCAAAAAGTCAACGATTATTTCCACAAACCTGCCAATCAATACATTTGCAGATACTTATTCGGAACGTGTATTTTCCAGGATAACCAGTAATTATATGATGATGAAACTCTTCGGGGACGATATCCGCATTCAGAAAAAATTATTCCGTGGAAAGCCTTGACCTATGAAAACTTTGTGATACACTATATGCGTAAGACAATTTCACTGAGATGTGATAAATAACGGAGGAAATATCATGCAATCAACAGAAGAACGCAATCTCGAAACCATTCCTGTCGGCTCACTTGGCATTATTCCATTAGAAAGCTGCAAAACACTGGGAGAAAAAATCAATGCTTATCTGGTCGAATGGAGAAGGGAACGCGATCACGAACATAAGAAGACTATTGCTTTTGAAGGATATCAGAGGGAGAATTATATTATTGATACAAAAATTCCGCGATTTGGATCCGGTGAGGCCAAGGGCATCATCAAAGAGTCTGTTCGTGGAGATGATTTATATATTTTAGTAGATGTATGCAACTACAGCCTGACCTATTCTCTGTGCGGACATACCAACCATATGTCTCCGGATGATCATTTTCAGGATTTAAAGCGTATTATTGCCGCTGTAGCAGGCAAATCCAGGCGTATCTGCGTGATTATGCCATTCCTGTATGAAAGCCGCCAGCATAAGCGCAACGGGCGTGAATCCCTGGACTGTGCCCTTGCTCTGAAAGAACTTGTCCGCATGGGTGTGGATAATATCATTACGTTTGACGCTCATGACCCCCGTGTCCAGAATGCAATTCCGCTGAAAGGCTTCGAAACCGTACAACCCGTTTATCAGTTCATTAAGGGCCTCTTCCGTGCCCAGCCGGGACTTAAGATCAATAAGGACTCCATGATGATTATCAGCCCGGATGAAGGCGGTATGGGACGTGCTGTCTACATGGCAAATGTACTTGGATTAGATATGGGTATGTTCTATAAGAGAAGAGATTACACAAAGATTGTAAACGGAACGAATCCGATTGTTGAGCATGAATTCCTTGGAGCAAATGTGGAAGGAAAAGATATGGTAATCATTGATGACATGATTTCCTCCGGTGACAGTATATTAGAAGTAGCAGCAGAGCTGAAAAGAAGAAAGGCGAACAGAATTTTCCTGTGTTCTACCTTTGGTCTGTTTACAAACGGACTTTCCAAATTTGACAAGGCATATGAGAATGGACTTTTTGACCATCTCCTTACAACGAACCTGGTATACCAGACTCCGGAACTGCTGCAGAAGAAATACTATGTCAACTGCGACCTTAGTAAATATCTGGCATATATTATAGACACACTGAATCACGATGCATCTATCAGCAGTCTGTTAAATCCTATTGGCAGAATCCAGAGCTTTCTGGAGAAACATAACAAGTAATAAATTACAAATATAACTTATTCACACAAGGAGGTAGTATTATGCAGGCAATATTTGATGAAAGTTTAGTTACAGGAAATGATTTAATTGATGAACAACACAAAGAACTGATTGGTAAAATCAACGATCTTGTTAAAAGCTGCGAAACCGGGAAAGAAAAAACCACAGCAGTTAAAATGCTGGATTATCTCTCCGATTACACAGATTTTCATTTCAGTGCAGAAGAAAAACTGCAGGAAGAGATTGAATATCCGCAGATCAGCGAACATAAAGAACAGCATAAAGCATTCATTCAGGCTATTCAGGAATTATATGAAATGCTTCAGGAAGAAGAAGGCCCTACACCGGCATTTGTTGCTGCCGTTGATAAAAATGTAACCGAGTGGCTGTTTAAACATATCAAAGGATTTGATAAAGCAGTTGCGGAGTATGCTAGAAATAAATAATCTGATTTCATGCATGTGCGAAACACTGATTTCCAGCTGGCTGAAATACTAGAGCGTGTTTGAAAATTGCTTTCTGGCAGCTGTGCGTCACACTTTGTGGGAG
>NZ_JAWYAJ010000457.1:4864-21275 GCF_034124845.1 Robinsoniella sp. | reverse complement strand
TTGTTTATTATCATACGCAATACATTTACATCATATTGACACACTGCCTTGTGTTTTTTCTAAAGTAATGTTGTGTTTTTTTTAGAACTGTCTAATGCCCTATATTTCCTGCTTACATGTACTTCTTTTTCTGATATAATTAGGTTCAAATTCAGGAAAAGAGGATTGTAAAATGGGGAAACGAATGAAAAGAACTTTTTCCGCTAAATTGATCGTGCTGCTTATATTTGTCATATTTATGCCTATGGCAATTTTAAGTACCTATATTTCATATAAGCTTTACCACACTGCGGTACAGAATGATGCCCGGATGAACCAAAGCAGCCTGGAATCCATATCCAGCAGTTTAAATGTCTACTTCAACGGTTTTACTCATATTACAGACTCCGTTTTTGTATCCGACAGCCTTCAGAATCTACTGCTTACAAAGCCCACCACTCCTTATGAGAAGCTGTTAGCCGACCGGAATTACGATGAGACTATACAGAATATCACCATTAATAACTACGATATAGAAAGTGTTTATTTAATGGCTGCAGATGGTGCGGAGTATTTCTCCGGCGGAAACCGTTATATCGCAGATATCCGGAAAAAGTGCGAAGAACTTTCAGATATGAAAAGTTATGATTTTCCACTTCAGACCGGCTTCTCCACTTCCAGTTATCTGACTGGCAATGTACCCGTTTACATAACCGTAATTATGCAGCCTGTCTTTAATTTAGACACCCGTGAATATCTGGGCATGGCTGTGCTGCAGTTTCATGCCAATATACTGGACAAGCTTCTGGATTATAACACAGACACTACGTTCATTACCGACCCCAGCCAGAATATCATCTACGATTCCTCCGATCAGAATCTGAATCATACATTAAACGATCTGTTTCCCAATGGACTGGAACAGCCCGTTCTCTATGAGAATGAGACTATGCTGCCCACCTACATGCTGCTGGATAATGGCTGTTATCTGATCCAGTTAAAAGATTATGAAACCAGCAACATCAACTTTTTCATGGAGACCGTCCCTGTAATCTGGATGTTTTTCGCCTGTACTATTGTTTTTATTATTGTGGCCATATTAATGGCGAATAAACTTATTTTTCCCATAAAGGTTCTCCAGTCTGCCATGTCGGACATTCAGCCGGACGGACTGAGCAGCTATGTTCATATTAAGACAAGAGATGAATTTGAAGAGCTGGGAAGCAGTTATAACCACATGCTCAGCCAGCTAAGATTATTTATTAAAAAGTCCTACAACCAGGAGATACAGCATTTACACGCAGAATTTCGTGCTCTGCAGTCCCAGATTAATCCTCATTTTCTCTATAATGCACTGGAGAGTATCAACAGTATGGCGCAAATCAAGCACCAGCCCGAGATTTCCCGGATGACCTGCTGCCTTGCCGATATGTTCCGGTACACTACGCAGCAAACGGAAAAACGGATTCCGCTGAAACTGGAAATTCAGCACGTTAAAAATTACTTTCAGCTGCAAAGCATAAGCTGCGACAATAAAGTTTCACTGCAATACAAAATTCCTGACCGCCTGCTGGATTATACCGTTCCGAAAATGATACTTCAGCCCATTATTGAAAACTGTTTTAACCATGCGTTTGACTCTCAAAATCTTCAGATTGTATTAAGTGCAGATTTAGACGACCAGACCCTGCTGATCAGAATTGTTGACAATGGAAAAGGGTTTGCGATTGAAAAGTTAAAAGAAATACAGAAAAAACTACAGCAGGAAGACCTCTGCTGTGACCAGGGTACTTCTATCGGACTACAGAATATTAACAAACGCCTGAAGATGCTTTACCATCCTGACAGCGGTCTGGAAATTTTCAGCAATGCCGGTGAAGGAACGACTATCCTTCTTAAACTAATTGAAAAGGAGATTTCAGATGTATAAAGTTTTAATTGCAGAAGATACCTCTCTGATCCGCCGGGGCATCATCAGTATGGTTCATTGGGAACAGCATAACTGTATTCTTGCGGGTGAGGCAGAGAATGGAAAAGACGCTATCAAAATGCTGGATACATTATCCCCGGACCTCATCTTACTTGACGTAAAAATGCCCTATATAGACGGAATCAAAGTCCTGGATTATATCACAGAAAGCCAGATAAACGTAAAAGTCATCATGATCAGCGGCTATAGTAATTTCGAATATGTAAAGCATGCCCTCCGTTCCAATACGGTTGACTATATACTAAAGCCTATACATGAAGAGGAACTGAACCAGGCAATTGCCAGGGCAGTGGGACAGTTAAACAGCTCCGGCTGCGGTACAGTGCCTGAAAATACTTCAGATCACCTGCTCTCTCAGCTGGAAGATAATATTTACTGTACCTTTGGGGATATATTTGATACATTACCGCCTCAGACCTTTTTCTGGGTGGCATCCGTAAAAAATAAATACAATGATTATGGTTTTTTCAAAGACAGAATCCAGACGCTGATCCCCGCCTCCATTCATACCTTATTTCACGAACATCCGGACCGTATGGATATCATTTTTTATTCCCCTTCCAGGAATGATTATACCACCGTCACAGATCTGATGCAGCGGATCTATCTGCTTGCCGATACCCTGCTGAAGAATCTGCTCTATATTGGAATAAGCGATATACACGCCTCTGACTACATCATAACAAAAGCCTATTACGAGGCGCATAAAGCCCTGTGCAACAAAATGCTGCATCCCTCCCGGTTCTTATTACTATACCGGGATTTCAGCCATAAGGCATATCATCTGGAAGATGTCTTTCACGCAGAACTCCCACTGCTGAACTTTTTACTGGCGGGCAACAGCACCAATGCCATTGCCCTCTGCGGTGAGATCATAAATAAACATATAAGCAGTGCTGATATGAACCTGGATGAATTCTGTATGCTGCTCACAGAATTCTATTGCACCCTGTCAAAAACTGGAACCGTCCGCGTATGTGAATTACAGCAGGAGATCAGCTCCCTGCACAACCTGGAAAACCTGCTCAATTTTGATTCTACCGGCCCATTAATCGAAACTCTATATAAATACTGCGCTTCCATAACCGCCGAAGTCATCAGCCGCCGTACAAATATTGATACCTCCGTGCTGGAAATACAAAAATATATAGAGCAGCATTTTGCAGAACAAATCACATTAAAAAATCTGGAAAACCTGTTTCATCTGAACGCTTCCTATATCAGCGTAGCATTCAAAAAAATAACAGGAACCGGAATAAATAAATACATCCGGAAATTGCGCATGGAAAACGCCATCAGGCTGCTTTCCACAACCGACTACAAAATGACAGACGTCTGCGAAAAATCCGGCTTTACCAACTATGTACATTTTTCCAAAGAGTTTAAAAAATATACCGGCGTTTCACCCAGTGATTTTCGCCAGAAACAACCATAGTCATTGCACCCTACCAGATAAACAAATCACTGCCATTTAATTTTAACATCGCCTCTATAAAAAAGTAATCCCCGTAGATTATATTAAATTCATGGCTCTGGTCATGATAAGCAGCTGTACATTTCTCCAGTATACAGTCATTTCCGGTTCCCCAGTTACACCGTTTTTCGTCTAAAGCTTTAAGGAGTTTTACAGCCGCATTTAAATACATATTCTTCTCACACTCCGATACAAGCTTAGCAATTTCAATGAAACCGCTTGCCGCAATAGCCGCTGCTGAGGAATCTTCCCAGTCAGGGAGCGGCGGCTGGCGGAAATCAACCGGAATCAGATTATTCTCCGGTATATTGGAAATAAAATAATGCGCTGCTCTTTTCGCAGTATCCAAATACCTTTTTTCCCCGGTGTGTTTATAGCTGATCGCAAACCCATACAGCGCCCATGCCTGTCCCCTGGTCCAGGAAGAGCCATTTGCAAATCCCTGCCCTCCGTGGGTCCTCACACAGCTGCCTGTCTCAGGATCAAATTCCACGATATGTTCCACTGATCCATCCGGGCGTACAAAATTCGCCATTACAGTATCCGCATGACGCATAGCGATGTTTAGAAACCTTGGATCACCTTCCTCTTCGGAAGCCCAGTACAGCAAAGGAATGTTAAACAGACAATCGATAATCGCCCACCCTGCTCTGTCCCTGTCCTCTTCAAAATCATTCCATGCACGTATAAAATTCCCAGCCGGATTAAAACGACCCGCCAACAGATTTGCCACATGCATTCCCCGCTTCCTGGATTCCTGGCTGCCTGTCAGGCGGTAATTGGCAACCGCCGTTGGAAGCCACATGAACCCAACATCATGATGTAGTCCGTAAAAATCCGCAAGTGTCTGGTCTAGCAGCACTTCCGACCGCTTCGCAATGGCAGCATACTTCTCATTTTTCGTCAAATGATACATCTGCCACATCATCCCACCCCAGAATCCATTGGTCCACCAATTCAATCCATTATCAAAAGTCCATTCCTGACTGGCATCGGAACGGTCATCATGCACACCATCTACCGTTGTATAGGGGATTTTATCCTTGGATTTATCACTAACCCAATCCAACTTTTTCAAAATCTTATCCACTACTTCACTTACCCAAACCTGATCTTTCATTTTCAGCATAGCTCTTCTCCTTTAAATAAGAATTATCTCAATATCATCTCAATATTTTCTCAATATCATCCCCATTATAACTCATACAGAGATAAGAACCATTGCCAAAAGTATTCATTTACTGACTATTCCTGCTGAATTACATTCAATGATGTGCATGTGTCATTTCCCTGTATGCAGAGGGTGTCATCCCCGTATGCTTCTTAAATTGCCTCATGAAATGCAGATCGCTATCATATCCGCAATATCCTGCCAAAGCATGAATGGGCATATCCGTCGTAGTCAGATAATATTTTGCCATACTGATTCGATTTTCAATAACATCCTGAATACAGGATATTCCAAATAACTCCTTATATAAATGCTGAAAATAAGAGGCACTCATATGCACTTCTTCTGCAATTTCTTCAACACACCATTTTTGATACGGCGCATTTTGTATTTTCGACCGAACTTTACTCATCAGTTGAAAATACTTATTTTCCCTGCCGGTACCCTCAGATCCCGCCATCTGTTCATCAATCATATAGAACAGAGAACGCATTAACGCATCCGTCACATTTTCCTTACAGCATCCATTTCGGTAAAAAGCTGCCGCTATCAGCTGTATAACCTTGCTAATCTCCTCTGGATTTGACAGATACAATGGAGTCTCATAAGGTATCTCTAATAGTTCTGCCAAAGGCTTTTCGCCGGTAACGGAAAAATGGATCCAGTCATCATTGAAAAAATTCCCGACACTTCCGTAGTGCGTATAAATGTTTTTATCAAACAGAAGAACCATGTTGGGTTTCGTTTCCACCCTCTGCCCGTTCAGCTCTACCCATGCTTGAGTCTTCACTACCAGTAATACATAGTGATCTGCTCCAAATCTTCTCTCCATTTCAAATCCATTACGATGCCTGGAATCGGCACCACAGTATATTACTGAAATCATCATTTTCTCCTTACAAAAAGCGTGTTCATACATTGCTGTATACGTTCTGACCCAAATTACTATTGTAAAATTTAGTCGCTATCTTTTGGATTCAATTTGTTGTCCCACTAAAGTATCAACCCATCAGCCTGTCAGAAATAAATCACTGGAATTTAGTCGCTATCTATAGTAAAGACAATACTTATGTTTCATAAATGAGTCCCGTTTTACCCTTAGTCCGGAGGTTTTCTTTTATACTAATTAATTTAGTTCGCTATTTTCTGCTTGTTTTTATGGCCTATATAAAGTACAGACTTGCTATTTAGTCGCAAAGTTTGTTTCTTTAACAAAAAAATCGTGCATAAACTCCTGTATCATTACAAAGCTTGTAAAATAGAAATCATATTATTTAGTACGCTATTTTGTGTCATTTTATTTGGGTGGATTTAGTCCATACAAATATTTTGTCTTCAACTAACAACATTTTCCAATATGCTGTCCCCTATGAAATACATTTATCCCAGAATGTTTAATAGATAAAAACTAGATATTTATTTGGATTCATCTATTTTAGTGCGGTATTTTGTGCATATTTTTATGATATTATTTTTAATTTTTTCACGGTCTGATAAATTTAGTACGTTAAAACCTGCACATTTTTATAGAATTATAGCTTTCAAGACTCCTGCTTTTAGCGTTTTTCCTGCAATTTATATCTTATAGCTGCAAAAATGTCATGTAAATCACTTGCCATTTTAAAGGAAAATCTATATTTAGTTCGCTGAATCCTGCACATTTTTTTGGCTTTGATGTCCCTGAAATAAACTGGAATTCCTGTTAAGACTCAATTTATCTCTGATAATTCCCTTATTTTTCCAAAAAAATCGTTATTCATCCAGTCATAACCCGTCCCTGGAAGAAGTTACTCCTATTTTGTATTTAGTCTCTAACTCGTATGGATGTTAAAATTTCATTCCATCAAGATTTAGAATTTAGTCGCTATCTCTATAACAATTACACGTTTTCAAATTTAGTCGCTATCTATTCTGGCAACACCAGGATAACAGCTCAAAACATGATTTCATTCTGTCTGATTACACTTTACATAATTTAGTCGCTATCTTTAAAAATAATTCTATCTTTTATCACTAATCATTTATATGTACCACTGTCTGACCATCAGCTTTTTAATTTAGTCGGTATCTCAATACAGGAAGTCAACAAGCGAGCAGCCAGGTCGTTGTTCTCCGCTTCCGCTTCGGTCGTTGCTAAACGAACATCCACTAGACGTTCAGCAACCCTCGCAGCAGTCGCCAAATGGACGCGCCAGCATATCCGTTTGCCTCGTTTCTGGCGGAAATTAAATTTAGTCGCTAACCTCCGGCATTTTCTAAAAATCATTTCCATATAATTACCATTTTACCGCTGAAATTTACCCGATACCCCTAATTTAGTTCGGAAAACCTTGTAAGTTTTTTTAATTTGATATATTTAGTGCTCAATTCTGTGTACTTTTTTATGGGTCTCTTTTATTTAGTTCGCTATAACCTGCGCATTTTTATAGAAATAGTAACCTGCCGGAACAGGTCGTACCATATTTTTTTACCAACCATAAAAAAAGACATATGATTCCGGATCAATTCACAATTTAGTCCGCAAATACATGTCTACAATTATAGAAAATCCTCTTTTTTGAACATATGGAATTTAGTACGCTGAAATATGCTTATTATTTTGGAAAATTTTTTTAAATTTTTTTATTTTCTTGTAAAAACAGCTGAAACCCTTAATTTTCAAAGATTTCAGCTACTTTTCCTCTAAAATGACATTTTTATTATTTCTACCATGAAAGTACAGGATGATAAGTAAAATCAAGACTTTTCGATATTTAGTACGCTATTTCCTGCACGAAATTATTGTTTTACAAACTCCGATTTATATTGTATATTATAGAAAAAAGTGGATAACCTATAAAATTTTGGCGATTTTACATTTGGTTATCCACTCGATAAAACATTACCGTTAATATTGTTGTTTGGCGATTCCAATATTAACGCGCTTACACCGATAATATTTACCGATGGGCTTTATAGCTTCATTGTACTATTAAAGTACGCCTTTTTCAAGACCCTTGTGTAAATTTTGTCGCTATCGTATAGTTTTTTTGGCAAATATGGGCAAAGGGTAGTCATCTCTTACATTCTTTTTTTATAGATTTCTTATCCCGAATAGCTCATTCGCTTTCCAACTTGATAATTAGTGACTAACAATTGAATTTACGAGGTGTGCTGAAAATGTTACTGAACCTGAATAATTTTGCCCGTGTTGGCAAAGGACCTGCTTTGAGGGCTATTGGCCTTCAAAAAAACTATAAGGAATACTATACAGAGTATCAACAGCTGGATGAAGCCGCATCCGGCTGCTTTTCGTGCCCTCATTTTAAGTACAAATCATTTTTAGAATACATGCCACAGGAAATTAAGGAAAATATCTGCAATCAATGCGGCAGTTGTCCAAAAGCAGTTTACAAAACTGCCTACAAAACACATATCAAATATATTAATGAAAAAAATATGTACGGCTATCAGCCACGCTTAAAAGGAAATGCACTAAAACTCTTAATCACATACCATTTTCTTTCGCCCAGTCCGCGCGGATTTATTTCTGATGTTTCAGAAAAAGAACTGGCGGAATTTATTAAATGTGATATTAAAACAATCAAATATTCCAATGAAGTTCTGGCAAGATATGGTTACATATCTTATCACGCTTCCGGTTGGGAGAAGAATCATATTTCAATACTTCTTCCAGAGTATAACACCTATCACCTTACAGCTTCCGAAGGCGGCAGGGGATACGCAACAATCAGTAAAGAACTTTTGCAGCAGATCATGAATATTAAGGATATCAACCAACTTCGGATCTATCTGCGTTCTATTATGGAATCAGATGCATCTTCTGCTCCCCAGGTAAAATTGGAACGCTCATATGAACAGCTGCGCAGATATCTTCCAGGTTATTGTAAACCCAATGTAATCAAAAAAGCTCTGGTTTCACAAAGCGATATTTTTCATGTTGAATATGAAAACAGCAAGGTGGTGCTCCATCTTAACGCTGTTTATAACACTCGACAAGCCAAACTACAATTAACAGAAGAGAACCGCTGTGAAATACAGTCCTATATTACTGCTTTAAATGATATGCTGGATCAGTACAATCTATTACAGGAACATCCCGATGATGATCCAGGCAATCTGGCCGAGCAGCTGCGCACATATGGATTCAACACATATCCGGATACATATAAAGAACGTAAAACCAATACATATCCTCCTGTCATACTAAAAGACAACGATTATCGGGATCTGGGCCTGTTAAGCACAACCTATTCTCTGACTGTTGTAAAACAGACTGTAATAGAAATATACAATACATATATTCTACCAAAGCGTCCAATCGAAAGTTTTGGTGCATTAACCAGATCAATTATAAAGAAAGAAGCCCTTTTTTCAAAAGCTTCCTGACCGAGGGCTTCTTTGTCATGCCTTTTTTTATTCTTAATAAGCAATTTTTGTTTATCTGCCCCTTTTTTCAACCTCAATTTCAACTATTTTGTAAATCGGTTTCCTATTTTTGTTAAATCCATGATTGTCAGCAGAAATTTTTTATCCACAATTGGAAAGTTTTCTTCCACAGTAATAAATATTTAATCCTTAGCCCGATACTTTTCGTTCCTGTATGGAATTTTTCATCTACACATAGAATCTTTTCGTTCCATATAAGAAATAAAACATCCACGAAATGCATTTTCCTTCCACTTTTAAAAAAACTATTCCACAATTTTCAATTCTCTTCTTCTTCTTTTTCTTTCTAAGCTTATAAACAAAGGGGATTTGGCATTTGAATTTAGCAATTATGTTTTTATAACTATGTTATTATAATTATGTTTATTTAATCATGTAATAAATATGTTCGTGATAAATACGTATGCTGCCATTTTTATAATAAAGATGTAACTTCAATTCTAATAGATTGCATAGAAAAAATAATAAAATATATTATAATTCAATTATAGTAAATATAATTTTAAATATACCCTATTATAGCATGAAATTAAAATAAATAGAATGAATTGTTGTAAGCCACAGCCGACATTACAGCCAGCTTTATAAATATTATTTATTAGTAGCTTT
This sequence comes from Robinsoniella sp., assembly GCF_034124845.1. Classification (NCBI taxonomy): domain Bacteria; kingdom Bacillati; phylum Bacillota; class Clostridia; order Lachnospirales; family Lachnospiraceae; genus Robinsoniella; species Robinsoniella sp. The sequence continues at coordinate 11,603 of NZ_JAWYAJ010000457.1, read as the reverse complement.
TAAATATTGTCCATATGATTACTCTTTTAATAATATTGTAGTATATTTAGCAAAATAATGATGTAAGTATGTATGTTATATATGCAAAAAATAGGTGATCGATATATCAAAAACATATTTTGTTATCTAGTTCTTTATCTCATGAATCTATGAATATGATTTTCATATTGAAGCTCTCTCCTGTTACGTGTGTCTACATAAAAATATCATTACAAGATATCCATTTAATGATAATCTAGTTTACACTATTGGCTAGTTTTACTACAATGCATTAAATTTATTTTTAGTGACAGTCCTCGCTGACAAAGAAATTTTATACCTCTTCAAATTTTACCTATTTATAGAATGTGATCCAGTAAATCCAGTAATTAATACACATGGGCAATTGATTTAATTATTCTGAAAGTTAAACTGCTCATGTAAAACGATGCCATAAAATGCCTTAAAACAACTTTTTTTGACATAAGGCAAAGGTTATGTTGTCTGGAAACTAAAGTCCTTTAATTAGTCGAAATATTACGTTCTAGAGAGGATGAAAAATTAAAAAAATGAATTATATAGACTAAAAATAATTTGTGATTTTGATAAATAATATAATATATCCTTTAGAGCGTAAATACATTGAACCGATTGCATTACATTTTCTGGGTGAAAAATCCATCCGCTTCTTATAACAGTTTTTTCCAAATCCCCGTTGGAGGAATCCAAACTTCTGGGGAAATACCAGCAGCTGCTTTCACAACAGCTCAGTGCAAAAGGCGGTATGCTGTCTGTTGATGACACCACTTTTATTAAGAAGGGAACCCATTCTGTTGGTGTAAAACGGCAGTATTGCGGCCGTCTTGGAAAAACAGAAAACTGATAAAATATTTATTTGCTTTTGTTTACGAAAGATTCGCAGTTTTTCTTGTTTATGCCGGAAATAACGGTTATGGTCTCCTAGACTATGAACTGTATGTTCCAAAGGATTGGTTTTGTGATTCTTTTGAAACACTGCGTAAGGAATGCCGCCTTCCGGAAGAAAAAGTATTTTTTACCAAAAATGAAATTGCTCTGACGCTGATTAACAAGGTGCTGCAAAGCGGATTGTTACAGGTACAGTGGATCGGCGTCCCAAAAAACGTCCTGTTCTTTCCCAGGAGCCTGTGTCTGTAAAGAGTATAGCCTTGGACAGCACGATTCCATGGGAGAATGTTGTGATCGCAGAAGGTGTAAAGGGACCGATCATGGCTGAAAGAAAACTCCTTCGCTGTATTGCGTGTCGTAAAGATGAAAACCGTAATTACGTAAAACCGGGAGGGGCAGTCTGGCTTTATTTGAGAAAATATGAAGATGGGACGATCAAATATTTTCTATCCAACGCTCTGGAAAACATATCCACGGAGGAGCTTGACCGGGCAGCAACCTTAAGATGGCCGATCGAGCAATGCTTTGAAGAGTGCAAAAGCAGCTTATGTATGAGTCATTATGAAAGCCGGAGTTACCCTGGCTGGAAACGCCATATGCTCTTTGTAATGATCGCACATTTCTTTACTCTTCAAATACGTGAGGTGTTAAAAAAAATCATCCCATTGACAATGCCTATGGTTGTAAAATTGATGCAGGCAATCATGGTATTCACCGTTAAAAATATGAAAATAATCGTAAGTTATTATATACGCAAGAATCATAGTGTGTATTTGTCACATCGTAAAAAGAAACTGAGTTGTGCGTTGTAGTATTAGGTAAGAAAGTATATATGCTATACATCATTATGCGATATCCAATAAAGAACAGCCAGCCACTGCCCAAGGGTCCCATCCGGCAAAGAAAACACAGCTTAGTGGTAATAACGTGAATCTCCGAAAGATGGGCTTACTTTTCGGAGTGATTTTTGGCGGATAGTATTCGAGGGCTTTCAGTGGATACTAAGCGGGCCCTCACTCATCTTTTTTTATATCTGCTATCATACACAAGTGAATGAATCAACTGAACCTCAATATAATGCATTTAATAGAACACATATAAAGCTTTCACTGTAGTACTAATTTTCCAATTAATATATAACATTATTACATTAAAAATTCCGCCCCGCGGAAAAGTAAGAAAAAACAATGTAATTTATCTAAGCTTATAAATAAGTGATTTTTTAGGATTTTATATACAAGTTGGATTTATATACAAGTTTATATTCAAGCTCCTAAAAAAATAAACGAGCACCTTTTTCCGCGGGGCGGAAATAAGAGTTATTCTTTCAGATGACGTTACTTATATAGACACCAACAATAATGTTTAAATTTTGACTTTCTGGATGGAGTTGTTGGTTTACCCAATTGTACATAGAAATAGTCTGCAAGTGTATCACTGTCATATCCACGACTAGTAGTATTTTAATTTCATCTAAATTCATGTATTTCAATAAGATGATCGAAAATTAATATCATTTCGCTGCCTGTCAATGAGCACGAGGTACTATGGATTTCAGTAAGCATCCACAAGTGCGTGACTTTTTGTTTTGACTTCGCCCTGGCGTGCACTATTTCACTGGGAGGCTTCCAGTTTTGTACCTCTATGCTGGTGAATCTAAATGATAAATGCATCTAATGAATGATCTTCCGATTTGACATTAACTTAGAATACAAAAAAATTTGTCCAGTAAACCAACATTAACCCACTGCCAAAACAGCTGTATACACTTTCCCATGAACCATAAACTCGGAGAGATCACGCTATGGATTAAGCTTGTGGGTTAGCTGTTTATATATGCTTTCTAAAATGTAATTCGACTTAATACCAGTTAATATGATAATAAATTACAGATAATGACTATTAATGCCAGCAGTAAGTCATGTCATTATACATATACAATATATAATATATAATAAAATACTATTATAAAAAATATACCTTGAATAATCCATATATATATGTGATAATTATTATAAAATGAAAAACATCACGGTGATGTTTTTCATTTTAAGATATCGATAATTGTCTATTAAACTGTTAATGTCTATTTTTGTAGAAATATCTCGATGTCTACATATAATTTTAACGTAATAGATATTAAAGTTAATTAATGTAGGTGTGAAAACACAGTGTATCATTAAAATAATTTATCCTTACGGATTGTAACGAAATTAAAACGCAAATTTAGATTATACAATGCAAAGGAGCTAAGAGGAAGATGTCGGAGGATATTGTAAAAGCATCTGTTATTGAAACAGAACGAGGTGATCGAAATCAAATAACGGAAGAAATGAATGTACAGGATATAGATCAATCGCTCGTCAATAAACTTAAATATTTATCAGATGATATGCTGGTAGATGACCCTATAAATACAGAAGTATATGGAGAATTGGAAGTCAATGAATTAGCAGAGGATATGAAAAAATATGGGTTTCAGGGAGTTATTTTAGCTTATCCATATCAAGGAAAATATAGAATTGAATCGGGACATCGAAGAAGGTATGCTGGAAGAAAGGCAGGAATAAAGGAGTATCCTGTTTTCATTACAGATCCACCAGCTGCTGAATGGGAAAGGGCCTTGAGATTAGGGCGTGCAAATCTACATTCCAGAAATAGAACTCCGATGATTATTGCAAAAGAAACGCAATTTCTGTATAACGCACATGAAGAAGAGCAAAAAGCGAAAAAAGAAGCTGGTGTTGAATATGAAAACTCTATTATTCAATTAGTTGCTCAAGATTTAGAAATATCTACATCGCAGGTATCAAAATACAAGGCACTGCTTAATTTGATTCCAGAGCTACAGAAACTAGCCGATAATGGAATATCCTGGTCTACCTTATCTTCTGCTTCTAATATGACAACATATGCTCAAGAAATGTTGTATAGACGAATTAATGGCAGATTAAAACTATATAATAAAGATGGAGTGACAAGATCTTGGTTGGAAAAAGAAATATCAGAGTTAAAGTATGTCAGAGAAGAACGAGGGTATCAATTTGATAGAAATGATATTGCACATTATCCAGAGCAAGAGAAAAAAAGAAAAGAAATAAATGAAAATAAACCGCAGCGAGTGAGAAGAAGAAATGGTACAAAGGCTATTTTAAAAAATGCAAAAGAATTATGTGAGGTATTAGATGGAGATGCAATCTATAAAACTGCTGAAATCCCAATTGTAATAAAAAAGCTTGAAGAGTTACAAAAAAGTATTCAAAAAAAGTTGGCGCATTTAAAATATGATGATTATTAAGAGAGAGTCACTAATAAATATGAAAATTACTACTGTCGTGATTATTAATGGTTAGTATGACGTAGATATGTAGTTCATACAGGATGAAGAACTTATCTTCCAAGGTCTACTGGAATTTAATCTTTCCAAACTGGAGGAAAAAAACGAGAAGACTTAGGTATTTATATAGAAGAATCAGGAAAAAAATTGGAGGGTTGATAGGAAATACACATGGCAATTGGCAGTGCAGTGTATATAGTACTTGTGGGTAAAATAAGAATACAGAGGGCAACATTTAGGATGTCGCATATTACAACAAGCAGAACAAAAAGCAAAGGCAAGGGGATGTAAATTTGCTTTTTAATATATTTTTAGTTTTCTACCACCAGATTTTTATAAAAAGCATGGTATAAAGAAGTATTTAAACTAGAGCGTGTTTAAAAATTTATTTCTGGCAGCTGCATCCCCCACTTAGCGGCATATTTGCCCCGAATTCAGGTTACGTAGCCCGCTACGCGCCCTTCATCCGGGACAAATCTCCCACAAAGTGTGACGCACAGCTGCCAGAAAGCAATTTTAAAACACGCTCTGGAAAAATATCCTACTTCCGGAAAACGCTATTATTTATCGAAAATAATATAAGAGAATGAAATACTTATTTTAAAACTCATTCCTGGTAAAGTGTGCAGTAGTTTTCTGTTTCAGCACGATGAGTACCACTTAGCGCCATATCTGCCCCAATTTCAGGTCGCGTAGCCGGTATGCCCCCTTCATCTGAGATAAATCGCCCAAAAACGAATGCGAACATCTGCTAGAAAGCTATTTTAAACAGGGCTATATTAAATAGAAATTGGATTGTATTTTTAATCTTTTTTTATATACATTATTTGACCTTCAATAAATAGTATATAATTGATGTAAAAATTTCCGCCCCGCGGAAAAAGGTGCAAATATTAATTGCTATAATAATATTATTATAATTATATTAGCTATTATCACCATCTTCTTTTCTTGCTATACTTCTACTCATATATAATAAAATATTTAAAGTTAGAAAAACCAAAATTGCTTTAATATACTGCAATACTGAAACAAATTGCGATTTTACCAGAAAATATAAAATATATAAACCAACAGTACAATCAATGATTACTATACGATTATAATTATCTAGTTAGTCTACTATTAAATATTTAAATAAATTTTATCATAGTTATTTTTTTTATTATTTGGTTAGATAGGCCGGACGAAATATAGTATACACTTTATATAATAAGTTAGATAATAATATATTCTTATTTAGAATTCAATTAACCTATTAATATATAGATGTCTAAAGATCAATGCGATTCGCAAAACTTCAAACTAAACAATTAAATAAATAAGACAAATTAAGCAGCTCTTTCTACGAACTATAACTTATTTTCCGCCCCGCGGAAATTACTGTGCAAAATAAATTCTAGTTTGTGGGAAGAAATGTGCAGATTAACTTGAATTGTTAATAGGAATGATGTATTATAATGTAGGAACATCATTGGACGGAGGTATATAATGAACAGGCTGGATAGAAAAGAAAAATTAATGAGCGAGATTACAAGATTATTGAATCAACGCGATTGGGATATGAAAGAATGGGCAAGAGCAACTGGTATTAAGCAACGCCTTCTTTCTGATATTATGGCTGAAAAGATTATGCTGGATGAAGAAAAGGCTGAATGGCTGCTGGAAGAAACAAAGAAAGCAAAAAAGAAAAAAATGCTGCGGTTTAATGAACCTCAGGTTCTTGTTTTTGGAGCCAGAAAAGGTGGTACGGGAAAATCGACTCTGGCAGAGAATGTGGCTTATGAACTGGCTAGCAGGGGATATAATGTTCTAGCTGTTGATGGTGACAGCCAGGCTGATATGTCCAGTACTTTACAATGTAAATATACGGAATTTAGAGATAAAAATATATATGATGCAATGATATTGCATAGGTCGTTGGAAGATTTTACAATAGAAACTGATTATTTGAATTTGGATCTGGTTCCAGCATCGGGTGTTATGGAAGAACTGGAACGAACGGTTGCTACAATGCAGGAAAAGCATGTAAGTTCTATGTTTAAAGATACCTTGGTACAAATTAAAGAGGAAAATTATTACGACTTTGTGATTGTAGATGTGGACAAGACAATGGGTCTTGTAAATAAGTCATTTTTAAATGGTGCAAATTATGTAATTGTTGTTGCTGAATGCGCCCTCTACTCTACTAAGGCGTTGGTACCTATTACAGAGATGATTGAAATAGTAAAAAAGACAAATGAAAAGTTGGATTGTCTTGGATTGGTGTTCAATAAAGTAAATCTAAGAAAAAATGAAGTTAAGAATGCAATAGATGATGCAAATTCATTTTTCAGTTGGCCTGCATTTGAAACATTTATTTCAAATGATGCAGCCGTCGAAAAATCGCAGCGTGTGCTTATGCCGGCAGGTGCATATGGGGAAACAAGGAACTCCAGATTCTCTAAACAGATTAGAAGTTTAACCGATGAGATATTAAGTAGAATGAAAGAGAAT
>NZ_JAWYAJ010000457.1:0-4854 GCF_034124845.1 Robinsoniella sp. | reverse complement strand
ATATGAAGGGTGGGAATTAAATGGCGGTAAAAGGCAAAAAGACAGGTTTTAGCTCTACAGATTTTATGAAGGCACTCGCCGGCACTGCAAAAGAGGATATGCAAAAAGCTGAGCAGATGCAGGAAGACACTAAATACAAACAGCTGGTAGAAAGTACAGGTAAGATATTAGAATATATCAGTTGGGAATTAATGGATGACGCTCCTGCCGATTGGAACAGGTATCCAAGGCTTAAGGACAGTGATCGCGCCACGTATGCGCAGCTTATGATGTCAGTTGAACAGCATGGTACTTTGAATGCTTTGATATTATGGCAGAGAGAAAACGGCAGATATATGCTTCTGGCAGGTCATAACAGACGAGACAGCAACAAAGATCTGTATGAAAAGTATAAGGATCAGTCAGAGGATGAGAAAAAAAGGTTTTTATATCTTCCCTCTATTGTATATCAACAAAATGAGCTAACGGATGAACAAGCCAGAGATATAATTGAGGATACAAATTATCTGCAGCGGCCAGAGAATACGAAAATGACTGTTGAAATGGTTAAAAGACGCATTCAAAGGGCGAAACAATTGAAAAATAAAGCGGGTGAGACCATTGAAGAACTGTCGAAGTCAATGGGTATTCAAAAATCAGCAGTTTATGAATGGAAAACAATTGGAGAAAAATTAATTCCTCAGTTTCAAGAGATGTATTTTGATAAAAAAATACAAAGAAAAGCTGCTTTGAAGCTTGCCCTATTTGATGAAATGATGCAAGAATGGATCTATGAAAAGTATAATACCCATCTCACAGATAATAAAATAATGTCTTTAAAAAAAAGTATGAGGAAGAAAGAAGATATAGCAGAAGCTTTGGATGATCCGATCATAATGAGAAGAATTAATATAACCGTACCTGCCGGCAGAGAAGAAGAAATAAAAAAAGTTCTATCAGAATATCTGAAAAATAATCCAAATCCCGTTTCCTAAGGACTAACAAATTGAGAAGAAAGAGTATGCACAAAAATATAATGTGTATACTTGCTCTTCTCTTTTTTTAGAAAATGAAGACTCAATTGAATACAAGGTAAATATTGTAGATTAATTATAAAATTTAGTGGTTGACAAATGAAAAGAATACGCAGATCCGGTTTGTAATTCCTGCAGGTAAAACCCAAACTGAAAAAAAAGATGTAATTCAATGACCGATGGGCTATAATATAACAATAAGTTTAAATAGAATAGGAGCATTTTCGTGAATATACAGGATTATACCATTTACAATAAAACAATTCCCAAGAGGGCAGCGGAATATGTTGACTATCCTGAGGGATTATCAGAGGAAATCTGCGGATATTTATCCTCCAGGGGCATTTTAAAACTTTACAGCCATCAGGCTGAAATGTTCCTGGAGGCTGTAATGAAAAAGAACATAGTGATTACTACTTCTACGGCCAGCGGTAAAACGTTAAGTTTCCTGCTACCTGTGATACAGGAAATCCTGGCTGATCCTCTTGCCAGAGCAGTATTTATTTATCCTACGAAGGCTTTGGCAAGCGATCAGTATCGTGCACTTCTGCCTGTTCTGGATTATTTTGGAGAAAATAAAATCTCAGCCGGGGTATACGATGGTGATACACCGGTAAATGAAAGAAGCAGAATCCGAAAAAGTGCCAATATTATTCTGACAAATCCTGAAATGATAAACAGTGCGTTTTTACCGAATCACAGTAAATATGGTTTTGATTTTATATTTACAAATCTGAAATATGTGGTGATAGATGAGCTTCATACATACCGCGGCGCATTTGGATCGCATTTGGCAAATGTATTCCGCAGGCTGGGAAGGGTATGCAGGTATTATCATTCATCACCACAATTTCTCTGCAGTTCGGCAACCATTGCCAACCCGGTGGAACTGGCGGAAGGAATTTGCGGACAGCCATTTGTAAGGATTGAACGAGATGGTTCAGGGGCATCGGAAAGAAATTATAAACTGGTTCAGCCACCCAAAATTATGGGGAAGGATAAGCAATATTATGGACAGGTACAGTCTGCTGCTGTTGCAGCAGAACTTCTACCGGAGTTAGTGGAGAATGGCAGCAGCTTTATTGCATTTGCCAGGTCCAGAAAAAATGTGGAGATTATTCTAAAGGAAGCCAGAGATAAGCTGGAAGCGGAAAGCTTCTTTGGATTATCTCTCACCGATAAAATATCGGGTTATCGTGGTGGGTATACGCCGCTTGAACGCAAAGAGATTGAAAGTAAGATGATCTCAGGAGCATTGTGCGGATTAGTTTCCACGAATGCTCTGGAACTGGGAATTGATATTGGGAAAATAGATACAACGGTTCTTTCCGGGTATCCGGGCACAAGGGCATCTTTCTGGCAGCAGACAGGCAGGGCAGGAAGAAGCAATAACAAATGTACGAATTACCTGATTCTGGATAATCTTCCTTTTGACCAGTATATCGCCATTAACCCGGAATGGCTTTTTGCATCGGGCAGTGAGAACGCAGTTATTGATAAAAATAACCTGCTTATTGAACTGTCTCATATTCGTGCAGCGGCAGCTGAGATTCCGCTGACTCTGGATGATATATCACTGTTTCCGGACCTGGGTGAGACTATTCCGGTTTTAATACGTGCAAAGGAACTTACCGGTCAGAGCGGAAAATTTGCCTGGACAGGAAATGCTTTTCCTGCGGGGGACTTCAGCCTGAGGAATATTGACAAATCCAGATATAAACTAATGAATCAGGATAACCAGAAAGAGATTACGGAAATGGATGAGCTGCAGGCTTTTCGTGAAATTCATAAGGGCGCAGTTTATATGCATGACGGCGTGCAGTATCAGGTTCTGAAATTAGATTTGGAATGTAAAACGGCATATGCGGTACCTTTTCAGGGAAACTATTATACACTGCCGGGCAGCAACACCAATATCCGGATTATTCAGGGCAGCAAAGAGCGGGAATATAAACGGGTTTCGATTGCATTTGGAGACGTAAATGTGGATGAAAAGGTCTATATGTTTAAAAAGCTCCAGTTCCACAATCACCAGAATCTGGGATATGAGCAGCTGGAACAGCCGTTATCCAAGGATTATGATACGGAGAGTACCTGGATTAAAATTCCTGAAAATGTGGTGAAGGCTTACAGGCGCCTGCTCCAGGAAAGCCCAAGCGGCCAGTTAATCCGAAACAATCACTTTGAGGGATTATGCTATGCAATTAAGAATGCAGCAATGATGGCAACGATGACGGAGCAGGAAGATATAGGAGTTGTCACGTCTGGAAATGCAATTGGCATGGGAGAAAATTTTGCTTCCGGCGAGGTATTTATGTTTGTCTACGACAAATATATCGGAGGACTGGGATATTCAGAGAAGGTGTATGATCTGGCGGAACAGATCATTCAGAATGCCATTACCATGGTAAGCGGATGCAAATGTGATAGAGGATGTGCCGTGTGTATCGGAGATTACCGGTTAGATAAAAACATGGTTCTCTGGGGACTTAAGAACCTCCTGGAGGAAGAACCGGTTCCAAGAGAGGTAAAGCTTGTGGAGTATGCTCCGTCCACATTTATGAAAAAACAGTTTCAGTTTGCAGAATTGCCTGAAAAATGGCAGGAATTCTGCAAATATTTAAAGGAAAGAGGGGATACCTTCGCAGCCTTTCTCAGTACAATTCCGGAGGTGGAAACGGATGGCCAAAATCTGATACTTTTCACAGACAGCAATTTTTATAAGGATTGGATTCTGGAAGAGAACAATAGAAAGAGCCTCTTAAATATTATATCTTTTTACACGGAGGCTCCACAGGGAATACGTTTGCAGATAAAGCAGAGGGATCAGGGAAGAAACCGGAAGGAAGTAAAGGATAAATTACAGAGAAGATATGAAGATCTGATGGATTAGAGCTTGTGGAAATATCTTAAACTATATATCGACGTATTTACGCAGGAGGCACGAGGAGATTACTATGCAGCTTGAAGAAGATTTGGAACGGCTGAACCAGTACCAGAAAGAAGCAGTGCTGGATGATAGCAATGCCTGCATTGTCAATGCAAATGTTGGCAGCGGAAAGACAACGGTCTTGATTTCTAAAATCATGTACCTGCATCATGTGAAAAAGGTTCCATACCAAAATATGGTGGTGCTTACATTTACCAACAAGGCAGCAAATGAAATTAAGGAACGGCTGTCCGGGAGTGCAGTGGGACTGGATATGGAAGAACTGGGAACGTTTGGTACGTTTCACAGTGTGGCACTCTATCTTTTGAGAAACAGGCTTCCTATAGAGAACCTGGGTTATACAAGAGGATTTCTTGTAATAGAACCAGAGGAAGAACTGGATATTGCAATGCAGGTGATAGAGGAACAAAAGCTGGTTATTAAATATAAAAACAGGTTAAAAAAGAGATTGGAGCAGGCGGTGGCAGGACAGCTTACCGAAAATAATTCCCGCATCCAGGATGACATCTTTAAACTGGTAAGGCTGCTGAGGGAAGAAAAAGTGAAGCAGAATAAAATGTCTTTTTCGGACTTACTGGAAAATACAAATCAATTGTTGGAAACAGATGGCATGGATGTCAAATGGATGATTATTGACGAGGTACAGGACTGCGATAAAATGCAGCTGGATTTTATGGAAAGGATGATGAAGGGCGATACCAGGCTGTTTGCTGTGGGAGATCCGAACCAGATTATATACAGCTGGCGTGGGAGCACCTGGAATGTATTTTATGTTTTAAAGGATAAATATCAGGCTAAGGAATTATCCCTCCCGATTAATTACCGTTCCAGCAGTTCTATTTTAGAAGTGGCTAAATGTTTTTTACAGAATGGGACACCCCTTCAGGGGAT
>NZ_JAWYAJ010000456.1:0-8817 GCF_034124845.1 Robinsoniella sp. | reverse complement strand
ATTTTGAAAGGAGATATCTATGAAAAAAATAACCGCAATACTAATTCTCTTCTCCCTGTTGCTCCTTCTCACAGCCTGCAGTTCCACAGAAAAAGAGACTGAAAGAACCGAAAACTTGACCAAAAAGGAAAAAAACACAATATCTGATTATGAAACAACAGAAACATCCACACCGGAGACAGTCAATATCAGTATTAAATCCAAAAGCTATTACATGGAAACAAAAGAAAATGCTGATGTGTTCACACCATGCCTTTCCGTTTTCGATGATGGAACTTTCGGATTTACTTACGATGTCTTAAGTTCCTATTTAGCAAATGGTACATATACCATTGAAGATCAGAAACTAATTTTAAAAACAGAAGATGGAAAATACCAGTATATTTTTGAAATAGAAGACGACGATACCCTGGTATTTGTCAAAGATAAATCATCAGATGTGGCACCGATTCAAAAAGATATTGGTGTTGCGATTACGAATGGGGCGCGGTTTATACTGAATAAATAGAGCTATGTTAGCAGCTATCGAGATAATCAATTTCCTCCAGACAGGTTTGTACTCCTTCTATTTCGAGAGAAATATAGGCGGCAGTTTTATTCCCGCGAGCAACAAGCCTACCGGACACGCCGGTACGTCCATTCAGCGACTGCACCAAGCGCTTTCCACTAGGCTACAAAATCATGATCCAACCAGTCCTTACGGCTCCACAATACATCGGGAGCATATCCAAGGGAAACAAGTTTACATTTTTACGATAGTGTTAGAATTTTTGTAACATCCTATACTCACCATGCTATCCGGTTACTGCATAACTCTGATCCATTTCGTAAGAACATCCACATCCTTTTCCAAGATAATCCGTTGCCTTAAATCTTCTGACAAGTCTCCCTTAATGTCTCAAATTTCTACAATAGCTTCTGCCTTACCCTGAGTTATTCCATCATTTACCAGCATCTGTCTTTACTGCTTCCCAATCCCACAAACAACCCCCTCAATTTCCTCCAAAATCTCCTCATCCAGCCCCAGCCTTGTTCCAATCCCAAGGAAGAATGGCAGTTTTGACATTTCAGTAAGGGTCATATTCTGTATCTCCGCTCCATCTGTATGAACCAGCATAGGTACTTTTTTATACAGATATTCTTTAATGACCGGATTGCGCACCAGCTCTTTTACGCTGTCTTCCAGTTGATAGCATGGGCGGTAATTTTCGGAAAGTTCATATTCAAATACCCACTCGCCTGCATCTGCAGGTATTCTGCTTTCCGGCTGGTATGGCTGTTCTTCTCCATTTAAGATTACTTTGCCAGGACAGCAGGGCAGCGTAATATCTGCTGTGGTATCGAAGGGAATGTTGCAGGTTAATAACATTTTGTTGTCTTTTTAGATTTCCCAGTGGATTTTATATACGCCGGCGGCTGTTTTAAGTACCATCTCCATCCACCCTGCCCCCGGATGAATCTGTGGCTTTATGGATACATGTTTAAATCCGGCTCCTTTACTTTGAGGCTTAATTCCTGCCATACGGGTATACATCCATTCCTGTACGGAACCGTTGGCATAATGATTCAGGGAATTCATGCCGCTGTCGCTCATACTGCCATCCGGATTCAGCGCATCCCACCGCTCCCACATAGTGGTCGCACCCAAAGTCACCGGATAAAGCCAGCCGGGATATTCTTTGCTAAGCAGAATCCGGTAGGCAAGATCACTGCGCCCGCACCTGGACAATGCTTCTAAAATAAACGGCGTGCCCACAAATCCTGTTTTGAGACTGTATCCATCCTTTCGTATGCGCATCAGAAACTGTTCTTTGATAAGCTCCAGCTGGGCTTTTTCCCTAACCAGCTCGAAGACAATTGCCACCGTATAGGCTGCCTGGGTATCGATACTCAGCTTTCCGTTTGCTGTAAAATACTCCTGCAGGATAGCATTTCGGATACGCTGGGACTTTCTACTGTATTTTTCACAGTCTTCCGTTTTTCCTAAAGCTTCGGCTGACTTTGCCAGCAGGGTCACCGAGTAATAAAAATATGCTGAGGAAATGTAGATTACATCTGTCCCTCCTGTAGGCATATGATAACACCCGCCGTCCAGCGCCAGCCAGTCGCCGTAGTGGAATCCATTCTGCCACAAGTCAGGATCTGTGCCATTTTCTTCATTCTGTCTGTCTATATAAGCAACCCAGGCTTCCATGCTCTCATATTGTTCCGCTAAGATGCTGGAGTCCCCATAGTATTGATACAGCACCCAGGGGATAATCACGGCTGCATCTCCCCAGGCTGCAGATGTCCGTTCGTTTCTTCCAACAGAAGGTACAATCTGAGGTACCAGCCCTCTGGTGTCTTTTTGCTCCAGTGAAATGTCGTTTAGGTATTTGCGGAAAAACTCATAGCAGTCCATATTCAGACATGCGGTTCCGGCAAATATCTGAGCATCGCCCGTCCATCCCATCTTTTCATCACGCTGGGGACAATCTGTGGGAATATCCAAAAAGTTCCCCTTCTGGCTCCACAAAATATTGGATATCAGCTGGTTTAAATCCTTATTTCCGGTCTCCATCCTGCCGGTTTCTTCCAGATCACTATACAGGACCTCGCCCTGGAAATCTTCCAGGCGGGCATTTTCTATTCCTGTAATCTTCACGTATTGGAATCCGAAAAAGGTTAAGCGGGCATGCACTTTCTTTTGCTGTCCGTCTGAGATATAATCATACCTGGCTTTTGCAGTACGGTAATTTTTATTGTAGAAACAACCGTCCTGAAGAACCTCACCATGCTCCAGGCTGATCTTCGTTCCTCTCTTTTCCCGACAGTGAAAAGCAACCCAGCCAACCATGTTTTGTCCCATATCAAGTACGGTTTCTCCTTTGGGTGTCGTAATCAGAGCCTTAGGCTTTCTAATCTCTTTCACCTTTACCGGCAGTCCCAGTCTCTCTTTCACCACGCCTTTATCCAGTTTTCCTGCCTTTACCGGAAATCTCGCGTAGTCTTCCAGGGTATCATCCCTATATTCCCCATCATAAATGTCGCTGATAATAATTTTACTCTTTTTCACCTGCCAGCTCAGATCCGTACACAGGGCAAGCGCTCCGTCCACATACAGATCTGCAAGCAGTTCAAATGCTTTCCCCTTCCGGTAATCATTATTCTGGCGATATCCGTACAAGCCTTTATACCAGCCGTCACCAGCTATAACCTCGATCAGGTTTTCTCCCCGGTGCAGCATATTGCCTGCATCATAAGTCTGATACTGTACATAATGCTCATAAACCGTAATGCCAGGTGCAAGGACCTCCTCCCCCACCCTGATGCCGTTTATATATACTTCATAGACGCCAAGACAGCACAGATACAGCCTGGCTGACTCCGGTTTTTTGTCCAGTTCAAACGTTTTTACAAATACCGGCTGAATGGAGGGTTCCAGGTCAGGAGATATAAATTGCCCTGAAAATCCCCCATCCATAAGCCCTGTTTCAAACCATTCTGCAGCACTCTCTCCGGTATTTCCCTTTTCATCCCAAACCTGAACTTTCCAGTAATAACGGGTCTGCGGTTCCTGGGAAAAGGAAAGCGGTGTACCCAGACCGGATACCCGGGCAGATCTTCCGGTATCAAAAACAAGATCTGTAAAATTAATATCCCGCGCCACCAGAATCCGGGCGCTCTCCTGCCTCTTTCCCATGCTGTTCTCTGTAAGATAGGTTGCCGTCAATGTCTTGTAGAGATAGCCCATAGGACGCGTTATATGATTAATTTTCAAACTATGTATATTCACAGTATGCCACCTTTCTTCTTATCATCCCTATACCCCTGAATAGCGCAAGCCGGCTTGTGCTATTTCTTAAATTAGTAGTTGAAACAATTTTTGTTTCAACCTTTCACACTTCCTGCGGTTAACGATGATACAAAATATTTCTGCAAAAATAAAAATACCAGATACAGCGGTATAACAATCATACAGATCGCTGCGCATAAAAGGGGCCAGTTGGTTCCGAATTCACCTTTAAAGTTCATCAATCCTACCGTAAGCGGCAGTCCGCTGACCGTTGTAATGGTGGCGGTTTTGGCCCACATCAGCTCTCCCCATACAAAGGTAAAGTTCATTACGATACAGGTTGCCAGGGCGCCTTTCATCAGAGGGAGAACAATTTTAAACAGGTTACGGATCTCTCCGGAGCCATCGATTCTCGCCGCTTCCAGCAATTCTTTCGGTATGGTGTCAAAGAAGTTTTTCAAAATAATAGTGGTTCCGGGAATGGACCAGCCAACATATGCAAGAATTATGGGAAGATACTTTACTCCCAGCATCCCCAGCTTGGACATCATCATGTAAAGTGGAATTATGATGGTCTCTGTGGGCAGCAGCTGAATTGCAAAACAAAGCATAATAATCAAGCCCGTATGGGGAATGCGGAGTCTTGCAAGGGAATATGCCGCCATGACGGAAATCACCTCTATGCTTACAAGTGAGACTGCCGCAATCATAATGCTGTTAATAAAATACTCCCCGATATGTCCCTGGGTAAATGCTTTCACGAAATTGTAGGCGCCAAGGGTATGGGGCAGCGCCCAGATATTTGCAAAAAACTCATCCAGAGTCTTAAAAGAAGTCTGCAGGGAAAACAATACCGGATAAATCCAGATCAGTACCAGGGAAATCAGTATGACGCGGCAGACTACGGCAAAGGTATTGAATTTCTTTTTTTGTGCACTGCAGAAAATTGCTGCTGAATTAGTACTCATATTTATCCCCTCCCACTCCTTTTCTCAGAATTGCTAAAATTACAATTACAATAATGGCATAGATAACACTGTTGGAAGCAGCCAGACCATATTTATTAAACATGAATGCCTGTTCAATAATTTTTAATGGCGCCGTTTTGGAAATATCTCCGGGGCCTCCTCCGGTCATTGCAAATACAATGTCATAAGTTTTAAAAGCACTCATTACGCACATGGACAGTGCCAGCTGAATGGTAGGCTTCACAAGGGGCAGAATGATATGCCGCACTTCCTGCCGGTAAGTTGCACCATCCAGTTTGGATGATTCGAATAAATCCACAGGCAGTCCGATTATTCCCGTAAATACCAGCATCATTACCGTACCGCTGCTGCGCCATCCCTGTACCAGACCGATTACAGTAAGAACCAGTCCTTTCTTAGCCAGCCATGCATTTTGAAGGGATTCCAGCCCAATCAGACCCAGAATATTATTTAACAGACCTTCGTCCGCAGCCAGCACCAGGGTAAACAGTAAACCAACCACAGACAGCGGAAGCATAACCGGACTGTAGAATACAAAACGGTATATGGCACCCTCTAATTTTGTTACCTTATAGATTAATAAGGAAAGGCAGATGCCGATTAACATCGCCGTTGCCGTTGCAATCAGCGCAATAACCAATGAATATCCGATTGCCTTCATGCTGGATTTGTCTGCAAAAATCTTCACAAAATTTCCTATTCCATTGAAGGTCATTGCAGACACCCCATCCCAGTTGCAAAAACTCAAAACCACATTCCAGATAACCGGAATAATTGTGGCAAATGTCACGATTATTAAGGCGGGAAGACTGAATAAACCGCCGATAAGCTGTAACTTTCTGGTACTGCTCATGGCTTTTTTCCCAACCTTTTTCACTGTTGTAGAATTTCCTTCCAATTTCTATTCCTCCTCTTTTCTCAGCGCGCCCTTTTATCCTGACTTTACCTTGATCGTATTTGAAAATTTCATTCCCACCATATGCACGAGCTTTGCGGTATATCAGCGCCAGTTACAAGATAATAGCACAATATGCGCCTTTTAAATTTCCCTAATCTTCCATAAAGTGTGATACGCAGCCGGCAGTAAGCTATTTTCAAACACGCTCCAGCGCAGAACAAGTCATAAAATATCATCATTTAGTGGATTTTGGGTAAAAAAGGGTATAAAAAATACTGCCCCAAAACAAACGTGCATTTATTTTGAGGCAGCACCCTCTTTAAACATAAATCCCCGGTTTATTTCAAACCGATTATTTATTAACTGCTCCCACTCTTAACTCTTCCAGTTCATCCAGAGATGCCTCTCCATTGTAAATATAATTTGCAGGCATCTGGTTCTGCATATAGTCAGACAGTTCTGCCCCCACGTTGATAATTTCAGTAGGATAGATCTGTTCTGAACATCTGGATATGGATTCCATGAATGCTTCATCTACATTTGCGCCCTCTGCAATCTTGGCACAGGGTACCTGCCCTCCTTCTGCACGGAATGTCATAATCTCTTCGCTGGTCAGATATTTCATTGCTTCCACAGCGCCTTCCACATTTTTGGAACTGGTTGGGATAAAGTATCCGTCACATCCCCCAAGTACCGGATTGGTTGGATTTTTACCCATTGCCGGATAGTCACAGATCTTATAATCTTTTAATCCGGAGTTGTCGATGGTTGTCTTCACTGAAGTGGTGGGTTCAAAGATAAATCCAACTTTGTGTGAAGAAATAGCCCCATATAGCTGATCCTGTGTCACAGCAAGTGCTCCTTCTCCCGGGTAAAAGAGTCCTTCCTCAAATACGGATTTCACCATTTCAAAAGCATTTTTAATATGATCATCTTTAAAGGAAACTTCTCCTGCATTCCATTTATCCAGTTCCTCATTGGTGTCCATACCTGCATTACTGCATTCCTGGTAAGCCAGCATGCATAGGTATCTGGTATTCCTGCGCCGTATCCATCAGAATTTTCCTCTATTCTTCTGGACAAGTCACAAAATTCATCCCATGTCATCTGATCTTTGATTTCACTGTCTTCAATGCCTGCAGCCCGGGTTACTTCCAGATCCACGATCATTGCCGGATATACCGTTTTATAAGCCACGTTGTATAACTTATCACCGTAAGTTCCGATCTCCAGTGTCCCTTCATTAAACGTAGATCTCCACTCATCATCCATGTACTGGGTCAGGTCTGTGGCAAGTCCTACTTCGGTAAAACTATTCATCTGATTCGGCCAGTACTGTACCAGATCGATCTGCTCATTTGCTGCTGCTGCTGTCTTTACCGTCTGTTCTACAGATGCAGAATCCCAGGTCTTAGTAATAATATTGTATTTATCCCCCAGCTTATCAATCAGTTTCTGCTCTACCGCATTATTTACATCACCGGGATTCGTTATCATAATGACAAGATCCTGTTTTCCCTCTGCTGAAGCGGTTTCTTTTTTCTCTTCTGTGCCAGCGGCTTCTGTTCCCGGTGACTCCTCACTTTTACTGTCATCAGTTTTCGTTTCCGCTGCATTTGTCTCTGCTGTTTTGTCCCCGCTTCCCTTGTCAGAACCGCCGGCACATCCTGCCATAGACAATGCCAGTGTACCTGCAAGTACCACTGCTAATATTTTCTTCTTCATCCCTTTTACCTCCTGTATTGGTTTTGTTCTCTTTCATAAGATAACTTTATTATAGCAGTCGCAGGCTTATCCATTTATGCTAATATTCTACACTAATATGTCATTTTTCTGCACATGAGCTTGTATATCTCCCCCACTCCGAAATGCCCCTGCATTCCTCCCCGTACTTTTTCGAAAAGTCCTGGAGAAATATGCATAACTGCTGAAACCCGTTCTTTTAGCCACTTCACTAATAGGCAGATCGGTATATTTCAGCATGTTCAATGCTTTGCCAACCCGCAATTCAATCAGGAAGTCCGTAAAGCTTTTTCCCACTTCTTTTTTAAACTTGGAAGAAACGTAATTCGGTGTCCGCCCGAAGACATCGGCTACCGAGTCTACGCTGATGGGCTCACTGTAATGTTCATCCATATAAGTACAGATATTTTTAATCATTACAGAATAATGTTGTGACTGTGTCAGCTCCCGCCCTCTTTGCAATCCCTGTATCAGATAATCTTCGAAGTCCCGGATATTGTTTTCATAATGGGCGGCATTTTCCAGCGTCCGCCTTTCAAAATCAGGATCACTTTCCAGACCTGCGTGACGGATCAGATAGAGATAGAGCTTTTTGATAAAACCAGACATCCTGACTTTGTCATACTTTTCCCTAAGCCCCATTTTAAGCAGTGAGCCCAAATTTGCATGAAGCTCCTTTACGTCACACTTTTGGACACTTTTTGCAATGCGCTCCATATAATCCCTCTGCTGCTCTTCGGGAAATTCCTTTTCTTTTTTTTCGGTATGAGTATAGATCACGCATGCGCCGGACAGGCTGTAATAAGTCTGTTCCAGTGCTTCTTTTGCATGCGCATAGGCTATATGCAGTTCATTCAGTCCTCTTGCATCTGAGATCCCGGTGGTAATAGCCAGATTCTGCTCTTTCCATTCCCGTCCCAGCCCCTCAATTATATTCTTTACCTGATACTGATAATCCAGATTCAGAAGTTGGGACCGGTCGCCTTTCCCAAAGAATAATAGCAGATCTTCCTGGAGGGTAAATACGATTCCCTGCTCTGCCAGCCTCTCCTTAATCTGTTCCGCCGCCTGATCTTTTAAGGGCCTTTTCCGCATGGAGCCATCCGCCTGCTCCATCCAGAGCAAAGCCAGGAAAGCATAATTGGCAGGCAGCTTCAGTTGATATTTATGTTCCAGCATGTGACTGAACTTTTCCACATTTTCAATTTCCCCGCCATTGACCATGGAATGGAGAAAGCTCTTTTCGTAAACATCATAATAAGCCTTCTTTTCCTTTTGTGCCTCCAGCAGATCTCTGGCATTTTTCATCACTATTTCAACTAATTTTCCCGGCTTGATGGGCTTTAATATATAATCATCCGCACCAAGACGTATTGCCTTTTGCGCATAGGTAAAATCTGAATACGCACTTA
>NZ_JAWYAJ010000455.1:0-7333 GCF_034124845.1 Robinsoniella sp. | reverse complement strand
GAATATTCCGGAGGAAATGCTGGAACTGCAGGTACTAAAACTGATTCTCCAGCCTCTGGTGGAAAATGCCTTTTATCATGGACTGAACTACTGCCAGTATGGGAGTTTTATTAAGATTGAAAGCTGGATGGAGTCATCCTTTCTTTACTTTTCCGTCAGTGATGACGGGGTCGGCATGGATGAAACACAGCTTAATCAGCTAAATCTGGATTTAAAGCAGAAAGCGGAATTTACCGAACTGGGACACCGGAACAAGCAGAGCATCGGAATTAAAAATATTCACACCCGGATCCGTCTATATTACGGAGATGAATACGGGCTTCAGATACAGAGCCAAAAGGAAAGCGGAACATCCATACTGATTAAGCTTCCCAAATTAGGGCGTGTTTAAAAATTGCTCTCCCACATCTATGCGTCATACCTTGGGCATGATTCCTTCCAAGCAAGGGCACATAGACCGGCTATGTAACCTGGATTTGAATCTAATATACTGTGCATACTGGCAGCGTCGCATTATTACACCATTTTGCACACCCAACTATTAGGAGGATTCTATGTACACTTTTATTGTAGTTGATGATGAATCACTGATCCGCAAAGGAATTATCAAGAAGCTTTCTTCCATTCAGGACACCGTTCAATGTATTGGTGAAGCATGTAATGGTCAGGAAGCACTTACCCTCATCGAAAGAATGAACCCGGATATTGTAATTACCGACATGAAAATGCCTCTTATGGACGGAACTGCTTTTCTGTCACAGCTTACCCAGGATTTCCCCCAGATAAGATCCATTGTTATCAGCGGGTATAAAGACTTTGATTATATGAAACATGCCATCGCAGCACAGGCAGTTGACTATCTCTTAAAACCATTTGGCAAAGAAGCGCTGACAGGAGCTGTCCTGAATGCCGTAAAGCAGTTAAATGACCACCAGTCCATACAAAACCGGCTGATTAGCTCAGATGAGAAGAAAGAACAGGCCCGTTACAAATACGATCTGCAAATGCTGCAAAATCTCATAATGGGCTATCACACCACAGATTTTTCTATAACCTCCAATCGCCTGAACTTTGTTAACCAGATCCATGACCTGGTAATGATTACGACCTATTCCCAGACTGCTTTGGATTTTGCCGCTCTTACGGCATTTTTGACGGAAAATGCCTTTGGGGATCTGGCATTATTTCTGGAGCACGCCACGAACCAGAATCTGGGTTTTTTTATCTTATTTAAGCCGGAACATTCTGTGTTAAGCTCCGATGAAATGTGCAGACAGTTAATCCAGCAGCTAAAGAGCACCCTCTATGCCTCCAAAACACCGGTTTTATTTGGATGCAGCCGGACGCACCATTCGCTCCTGGAGCTGAATACGGCTTTCCTGGAAACCGTTACCGCTCTGAATACCAAAAAGGTCTCAGGCAGCACAGAAGCTTTCTTTCCGCCGGAGAAGAAAAGGGAACCGATTTCCATTACATGGGATAAAACAGAAGAATTTCTGTTCCGTATTGAAGCGGGGATGCCGGACCAGACGTCCTCACTTTTAGAAGAACTTTTTACTTATTTTCTTACCATCCCCGATGTAAGCCTTTATGACATAAAAGTATTCTGCTTTTCTCTGGCTGACCGGACTCGGTATATGATGAGCACCTACTTTGAGCAGATCACCCCCTCCTCCGCCAACAGCAGTATGCAGAATATCCTCAACAATATGTTCAGCCTTCAGGAGATAAAGGATTACTATCACCAATTTTATGCCAACATTACCTCTCTTTTTAAAACAGATAATATCTATGCTACTGAGGACATCATTGAGAAGATGAAGATTTACATGCAGAGACACTATCAAAATAATCTGACCATAGAATTCCTGTCCTCCCTTTTTTATCTGAACCGCAGCTACTGCAGCCATCTGTTCAAGCAGCGTACCGGGGAGACCTTTGTACACTGCCTGAATACCATTCGCATTGAAAAGGCAAAGCAAATGCTCTCTGAGACCGATAAAAAAATGTATCAGATCGCAAAAGCCGCCGGATATGACAATGTAAAATATTTTTTCCGTATTTTTAAGAAATATGAACACATGACTCCGGAGCAATACAGGCATGAATGTACATTTGTTATGTCAAAAGATCGTACAGACATTAACTGACAGAAAAAACCGGATGAAAAGCTTACTCGCTTTCATCCGGTTTTTACTATGCGATTTTATTATGCGTTTTTACCGCAGCACTTTTTATATTTTTTTCCACTTCCACATGGACATGGATCATTTCTTCCAATCTTCTTGCCTTTGACAATTGTATTGGCTTTCTTTGCTTCTCTGTAAAGCACTTTCATTTTCTCTTCATCGAAGATTTCATTCCACATTGGCAGCTCGTATAACCAGTCAGCCTTAGCGTCTACCATATTTTTGTAAAGAAGCTCTTTATCAAATCCTAAGTTTACTTCGGTGTTTTCATCCATTTCTTCAATTGGATTCTTCACCTTCAAACTTTCATCAATTCCATCCAGGAAGCCTACCATTGTCATTACCGGAATTTCAAACTTTTCAGCCAATTCCTTAACGGTACCTTTTACCACTTCTTCCGGATTGGCTAATAATTTCTCATAGATTCCTTTTTCAATTAAAAAATAATCAGTCCAAAACTTCTGAAGCTGCTTCTTATCTGTTTCCTGAGAGTATGCTACGTCTCTCCAATCCTGTAATAATCCCATATCTAATCCATCCTTTGTTTCATATTCGTAATTATAACACGTATAGTATATAACACTTTTGCTTATTTTTCAAAAGAATTTTATTTTTTATATAAAAATTGTATAGAAACCAAATTTCTGCTCATACTACTAACATCTACAAAAGAGAAAATTAATACTTATCCTCCCCCAAATACCGGGTCCGGCCGCAACAGCGCGGCGGGCCCGGTATTTTTAAAATTTCTTTTTAATCTTAAACTTGATATAGTCCCTGATATCTCTTTTTAACTGTTTTTTTACATCGTCTTTATTTGCCTTTGCCATCTGGTCATGAAATTCATCCAGAAGCCTGCGCTGGCTTTTTACATCTTCTTCGATTTTTTCCAGCTGTTTTACTTCGTTTGCAGATATTCGCTGCAGAATATATTCCGCATAGGCACTTGCCAGTTTCATGCCCCGGTGTTTGAGAATCTCATTCATTTCTTTGATTACCCTGATTTCGTGATTCCCGCCTACGACAAATGCGTAAATGTATGCCTGTTTATCAACCACCAGACGTCCCAGAATCTGTTTCATGCACTCCGGCAGATGTCCTTTTACACTTGCAAAAATAAATCCAACGGTTTTATTCTCTTCATAAATGATTGATTCTGTCACAGAAGATGCCTCTACCAGAATAACACCTTCATTTCTTTCCGCAAACATCCTTGCTATTTCTTTACTTTTTACACTGTGTCCATCATAATATACGGTACTATGTTCCATAAGATTCCTCCAATTCAATTGTTTCCCAGTATCCTTTTCAGCCACAAACGAATGGGTACTGGGTTTAACGTTTCAGGCAACATTGCCGATTTATCTTACGGTACCGCCAACTTCTGATCGAAATTGACTTTCACTGCTTAACCGATTCCTTTGTACACTACACTTAAAACCAGTACCAGGACAGCCAGGAAAATATATACATATTTCGCAGTAAAATCAAAGATTTTACCAACCGGCTTCTCCCGTCCCAAATTCAATTCTTCATCTATTTTCCTGGTTCCAAGTACCCAATAAATAATAATTGCGCACATAACTGCTCCAAACGGAACAACATAAATCGTAATGATATCCATCCACGTACCAAGATATGCTTCATTTTCTACAAATAAACCAACTGCAAGAGCAATGGCTCCCACAATCAATATGGCTGCCGTTCTTTTCATTTTTAACTGCTTCATTACCGCCTCTGCACATACCTCAAACATGTTAACCAGTGAGGTAATTCCTGCAAATAAAACGGAAACGAAGAATAGAACTGCAATCAGCCTTCCCGCCGGCATCTGGGCAAATACCTTCGGCAGCGTTATAAACATCAGCGGCGGTCCGGAGCTTGGATTCATTCCAAATGCAAAAACAGCCGGAATGATCGCAAATCCCGCAAGCAGAGCTGCACCGGTATCTAAAAGAGCCGTCTGCATGGATGCCTTTGGTATATCTTCTTTTCTGCTTAAGTAACTTCCATATATGATCATTCCCGAACCGGTAATAGACAATGAGAAAAATGCCTGCCCCATGGCCATTACCCAGGTCATAGGATCCAAAAGCTTCTCCCACTTGGGGATCAGCAGATATCGGTACCCTTCCATAGATCCCGGAAGGAAAAAAACACGTATTGCCACAATTGCAAATAAAATAAAAAATGCCGGCATGATAATACGGTTTACTTTTTCAATGCCTTTTAATACCCCGCCAATTAAAATGATGACGGTGATACAGATTACAACGGTATGCCAGGGAATACTTCCAAGGGTACCCGTAATCTCACTAAAATACTGTTCTGACTCTGTATTTAAAAAACTCCCGGTTACCGCTCCGAACAGGTAGCGCAGCACCCACCCTACAATAACCGCATAACCGATTGCAATGCCCAAAGATCCCAGCAGCGGAATACTGCCCAGGATCTTACCGCCCTTTTTCCCTCTGGACTTTAATGCATAGTCATATGCACCAACCGGTCCTGTTCCGGTCAGACGCCCCAGTGCAAATTCACCCGATAATCCAACCATCCCAAATAACGCTATAAATAAAAAATAAATAATTAAAAATGCTGCTCCTCCGTATTGCCCTACACGATAAGGGAACATCCATATATTTCCCATTCCTACTGCTGATCCAACACTTGCCAGAACAAATCCAAGTCTGCTTCCAAACTTTGCGCTCTCGTCACCTCTTTTTGACATTTCCCTTTTTCTCCTATCGTAGTCTCTATCCCGTACCTTATCCTGTTAAAGATCTGAAATCAGCGTCCGTACATTCTCTTCTTTTGTTGCCCAGCTGGTGCAAAAACGCACCACACTATGTGTTTCATCATAACGCTGAATATAAGCAAAACTATACTTTTCTTTCAATGATTCCAAAAATCCGTCTTCCATGATTGGAAACTGTTGATTCGTTGTGCTGTCTATGAATAACGGATATCCCTTTTCCAGGAATGCATTTTTCAGCAGCATAGCCATATCATTGGCATGCTCTGAAATTTTGAAATACAGGTCATTGCGGAACAGTTCGCCAAACTGGATTCCCAGCAGACGCCCCTTAGCAAGCATTCCGCCTTTTTGTTTGATCAGATAGCGAAAATCTTCTTTTAATGCCGGATTAGTAATGACAACCGCTTCTCCAAATAAAGCTCCTGCTTTTGTTCCTCCAATATAGAATACATCACAGATTTCTGCAATGGAAGGCAGATCCAGGTCATTTCCCTTTGCTGTAAGCCCATATCCAAGCCTTGCACCATCCATAAATAAATACAAACCATATTTTTTACATACGCTTCCAATCAAAGCCAATTCCTTTTTGCTGTAAATCGTACCATTCTCGGTAGGATTTGAGATATAAACCATTTTCGGCTGAACCATATGCTCATGTGTCTCATCTTCCACATGATCCCGATACAGCTTTTCGATTTGCTGTGCCTGAATTTTCCCATCATCACTGGGCAAAGTCAGTACCTTATGTCCACAGGCTTCAATTGCACCTGTCTCATGCACATTAATGTGTCCGGATACCGCGGAGATCACCCCCTGATGAGAACGTAATGCTGCATCAATCACAGTCAGATTCGCCTGCGTGCCTCCAACCAGGAAGTGTACGTCTACATCCTCTCTTTTGCATTTTTCCCTGATCAGCACTCTGGCTTCTTCACAATAACTGTCTTCTCCATATCCTGGGGTCTGCTCCAAATTAGTTTCTGCCAGCTTCTTTAAAATATTCTCGTGGGCACCTTCCCCATAGTCACAATTAAAACGTATCATGTTGTCAAACCTCTATTCTCTTTCATGTATAAAATTTGGGTATATCTTACCTGTGCAATTTTCATGCATATCTTTACTGTACAAAACTTTACTCTAAAAAGCAAGGAAAAAATACCACAATGGGCAAAATCTGACCGATTTGCTTTTTCTATCTATCTGTTGTATAATATTTCAAAACGCTATGAGGTATGTAAACTATGAAAAAGAAACAGATTATGGCCTGGATCGGCATTGTACTGCTGGTAGCTCTTTACCTGAGTACCCTTATTTTTTCACTCCTAAAAAGTGACTTTGCCTATGATATGTTCCGCATCTCCGTGGCTTGTACGATCATTGTTCCGGTACTGTTATATGGCTACATTCTCTTTTACCGGATTTCAAAAAAAGGGAAAGAAAAAGAAAAACCGGATAACCACAAAAAATAGGTTATCTGGTTTTTTCTTATTCATTCCCGCCATCCAAAGTTTTAAAATGCAAATGCAAAATCATCTGCAGGCTCTTCTGCCGTTTGAATCAGATTCATAATCATCTGAGGAAGCGTGACCTCCCATTTATAGCTGACATTAACCCGGTCTTCCGAAAGACACTGGATTGGGATTCCGTTACTTCCAAATATATCTACCTCACCGCCCGCTATACGACTGATACGATGGGCAAATGTAATATAACCTTTCTTGTAATTCATCATCTCTCTTTGATATTCTGTTATATGTTTAGGCCGCAGGCTGTTTAGTGTATATTGCAGGTAGAAATCGGAAAGCAGCTGCTTTTTATGTCCCTTCATCCATTCAACATCCTGGTTCAATATCCTCTGTGCTTCTTCCTTTGTAATCTTTACGCATCTCTTATATACAATCTCATTCTGTATATATTTTTTCTCTATATAGATTTGGGTTTCGTCGTCGTTCTTCATACAGATATAGTATTTTGGTACTGTGTCGTTGTGCAGCTCCCCTGCCGCACCAGTCTGCATAAATCTTAGTTTCTTCAGGCTGTATTTTTCAATCTTCTTTTTCGGCTGTCCGGTAAGTGCAGCCTGTTTCATTTGTTCGTACTTATCTTTTCTAACTGTTTCATTTTCTTCATAATACGTGGTGTATCTCATGAAAAATCCCCCTATCTTCCACCTTATACTATATGAATGACGTCCCGGCAACATGCATGTTTTTTAATATTTTCTGTATAAAATGACAAAACATTTTTCGTTCGCATTTTATAATTTTATTATAGCATTTAATTGTGAATACATGATGTCGCACTTCTAAAAAGTTTCTTAATTATATTAAGAATTGACAATTAATCACTTAGCATACTATGATAATAGGTAATACTTACTAAGGAG
>NZ_JAWYAJ010000454.1:0-9261 GCF_034124845.1 Robinsoniella sp. | reverse complement strand
CTAACTGCCCTCTTGAATTGTATGTATTGGCGGACGCTGCAGCCAGCACATTAAATCCGATTACAGCAAGTACCATGAAGATACAAATTGCCAGAAGCATAGATGCTCCTTTATTTTCTGTAAGCGTTTTTCTCACTTCTGGATCATCCTCTCCACTAAATTCTATTATCCTAATTATAGCACAGACACAAATTTAATCAATAAAAATTATGTTTAATTTCTGCAATTTTTTATATATTTCGACAATAACATGCATTGTATATCGTGATCATCCATTTAATGGTAATACTGAGTAAATAACTTAAAATCACTTTATTAAACTTTGCAAATATCTGATAGAATTTTACTTCTCAGACATCTACTGCCCCTTCTTATACATCATACTGTACCATTAACATCAGTACTACATCAAAATTAACAGGATAAGACAAAACTTTCGCACAAAAAGATGAAGCATCCTCAAAACGCTTCATCTTTATCCTTAAAATATCCGACTTCCAACCTGATATACAAGTACTGCCAGCCCCCATGCAAGCAGCAGCTGGAATAAAACCATTTGTATAGTAAACTTCCAGGAATTCGTCTCTTTTTTTATAGTTGCCACCGTAGCTGCACAAGGCGTATACAAGAGGCAGAAAATCATAAGTGCATAAGCATTTACCATGCCAAACCCGGCACTCCCAAGATTGTCTATGATCTGTGCCATTCCAGCAGCGGAATTAGCATTGCCAACACCAAACAAAACTGCAAAACTGGACACAACTACTTCTTTCGCAGATAAACCGGCTATGAGGGAAACACCGATTTGCCACATTCCCAATCCGGCAGGCGCCAGAATCGGCTCCATCCACTTCCCTATCATGGCTCCAAAACTTAAGGATACATCTTCCACCATGCCGCTAAAGTTAAAGTTTAATATAAACCAGATTACAATTGAGGCAACAAATATAGTAGTTCCTGCTTTTGTAAGATAATCCTTTACTTTTTCCCATACATATATAAATATTGTACGTGTATTAGGCATTTTATATTCCGGCAATTCGATGAGAAGAGACTGGCTTTTTCTCTTATTGGAATCCAGTTTGTTTTTCACCAGTGCAATTACGATACCGATTACCATTCCGATCACATACATGGAAAACGCAGCAGCCATTGCATATTTGCCAAAGAACATGTCTGCAAATAGAACGTATATGGGCAGTCTTGCGGAACATGACATAAATGGTGTAATCAGAATCGTTTTTTTTCGGTCTTCTTCCCGCTCTAACGCTCTGGTTGCCATGATTGCCGGAACGCTGCATCCGAATCCCAGAATCATTGGCAAAAATGCCTTTCCGGACAGTCCCGCTTTTCCCATTAATTTATCCATTACATATGCCACACGAGCCATATAACCGCTGTCTTCTAATATAGCAAGCGCCAGGAAAAGTATAAATATGTTGGGAAGAAATGTCAGAATTCCGCCCACTCCCGCGATAATGCCATCAACTACCAGGCTAATCAGCCAGTCAGCGGCTTTTATGTTTAACAACAGTTGATGAACTCCATCGGAAAATGCGCTCAATCCGATTTCAAACACACCCTTCAGTGCGTCACCAACTACAAACGTCAGGAAAAATACAAGTGCCATAATCCCAAGAAATATGGGTACGCCCCAGATGGGGTGTGTCAGTATTTCATCAATCCGATCCGTAGAAGCTGCCTTTTCATTCCGATAGAACAAACACTCTTCCATAACTTCTTCAATATAATCGTATTTCTGATTAATGATTTCTTTTTCATAACTGCGATCCACTACTTTATTGGTTTCATCCAGGTACTGGGAAATCAGCTCCTCATCTTTTTCCAGGAGTTTGATCGCCATCCAGCGGTCATTACGGATCTTTGGGTGGTGCTCTTTCAGAATTTCCTGAATCTTACCTATCTTCTCCTCAATATCCGCAGAATAGTGGATTACCTGCTCGTTGGGTCCTTCTTCGTAGTGATGCTTTACTGCATGCATTAATACGTCCAGTCCGGTTCGTTTTCTGGCTGAAACCGGAACAACCGGAATCGCACCCAATAATTCCGGTAAACGGTGCAGATCAATTTCCATCCCCCGCTCTTCCACAATATCCATCATATTCAGCGCCAGAATGACAGGCTTGCCAAGTTCCAGCAATTGTGTGGTCAGATAGAGGTTGCGTTCCATTGCCGATGCATCTACGATATTTACAATGACATCAATATCTTCTTCCATTATACATTTTCTGGTTACTTTTTCTTCAATTGAATAGGATGTGAGGCTATAGATTCCAGGGGTGTCAATAAGCTTAATATGCTGGCCTTTGTAATTTGTCCAGCCTTCCTTTCGCTCAACTGTAACCCCCGGCCAGTTTGCCACTTTAAGATTCGCACCGGTATATGCGTTAAACAAAGTGGTCTTCCCACAATTTGGATTTCCTACAAATGCCACATTAATTGTCTGTTTCATCACGCTGCTCCTCTGCCTCAATCCCTGATGCAAATTCTCTTCCCAATGCCCATTTTGTGCCGCGCACTTTTATGATCACTGCTCCGTTCTTTTTCATGTTCATGATTTTTACTTTTGTGCCTTCAAATATACCCAGTGCTTCCAGTCTTCTTGTTATCCCTTCATCCAGGTGAAGTCCTGCCACTACATAAGTATCTCCTATTTTTCCATCGGATAATGTCATTTGTTTAACCTCTCACCGTAAAATGATTCCCTTCTTTTGCTTCTTCTTCCTGTTCTTTAAACTTAATCTGTCTGGAAACGCTCAGCGCCAGTGCCATCTCCGCCATCAGGAACATGACAGAGGTACCTCCATAACTAACAAAAGGAAGGGTGATACCTGTGGTTGGAATCAGATTGATAACAACCGCTATATTCAATACAACCTGAATTGCAATATGGGCAAATATTCCGGTTGCAATCAGAGAACCTAACAAATCCGGTGCATTTTGTGCAATAAATAAAAGTCTGTATAGGAGAAAAATAAACAATATTGTAAGCATTGCTGCGCCAAAAACCCCTAGTTCTTCACATACAATTGAGAAAATCATATCATTCTGGGCTTCCGGCAGTGAGCCTAATTTCTGGGTACTGTTGCCCAGTCCTTTTCCAAAAAGACCTCCGGAACCAATGGCATACAATGCCTGCATAACTTGATATCCCCCCAGACTGGAGTAGGTCTCCGGTTCTAACCATACCAAAATACGCTTAATTCGGAAACTGTCTGAGTTCTGCACTGCCGATGCCAGATAAGCAACCAGCAAACCGATCACCGCTGCCACGCTGCAGCCGCCAACCACAAAAGGAAGCGTCTTGGGATGGGCTATAAAAATTAAGATTACGGTAATTCCTGCAATAATAATCGCCGTACTCAGGTTCTCTGTAAACAAATATGTAAATATAGATGTTGCGGCACCAAATCCCATAACAATCATAGGTGCCTTAAATCCTTTCATATTTTTTCCAAGCTTCACAATTAAAAAAGGAAGAAATAAGATAACTGCTAATTTAGCAAGCTCCGCCGGCTGAAAGGATATTGGTCCCAGATAAATCCAGCGCCTTGCACCATTAATCGTCCTGCCCACAAACTTTGTAGCAATCAACAAAATATTTGCAATAATATAAATAAAAAGTGCAAACTTTGCATAAACATGATAATCAATCTGGGAAAACAGTAACACCACCACAAGACAGACTGCGCTGATGATTGCCTGCTTTCCAAAATAATACATGTCCGATCCGAACTCAATCTGGGCTTCGTATGCACTGGTACTATACAACATAACTAATCCAAAGCAAGTCAGCAAAATGACACTCGCTAAAAGATTATAATCATAATAACGAAATTCACCCCGTAATCTTTTTCTGATTGATTTTTTCTTTCTTGCCGGATAATTTCCTCTCCCTGCATTTCTAGTTTTCTGAACCATTTATAAACTCCTTAATTTCCCTGAACGTGCCTAAAATCATCTTCCTGCCATATACACGTCCCACTTACTTTTTGCCTATGGATTATAATACCACATTCCCCTGAAAATAGGAAGCGTGAATTCCGCTCAATGGGAAGTTTTTAGCCATGGCTAACATTATTTTTGGAACAGACGCAATAAGCGCTCTTCCATCTGCTTTTTACGCAGGGCAGTTTCCTTTACCAGTAAAATATAGGAGCCATTTTCATCCAGTTCCAAACAACTGCCCTCTTTGCAGTCAGGGGGAAGTTTTGTTAAAGGAATAGTTATCATGGATTTATCTTCCGTTTCACATACTGCTGTATTTTTTTCTATTCTGTCTATAACAATCATTTTACACCTCTTCTTTTATTTTGGACATCCGGTACATGTAACCAATTTATTTTTATTCTATCACATTTCATGATTATTTCAAACTTTATCCGTAATATGACACGTTTTTAAAGGTATTTCATAAGATAATATTGAAATAAGAATAATGAATAAGGAGACTTTATGAATAATTGTACACCTTGTGATTATAAAACAACAAGACCTTGTACTTGCCTGGAAGATATGCCGGTAGCAATGGCTTACGTACCATGGCAGACATTTCACGATAAGTTTGAACTGTGTAAAGCCCTTGAGGTTGGCACCATCTTCCCCGAACTTTGCAAACCATTTTGCGGAAAGAGAGGTTGCCGTTAATGAATAATTGTTCAAATTGGAGAAATGGAAACTATAACAATATGAATCAGCGCCAGTCTTGCCAAAACATGTACAGACCGGACAACAGACCCCAGATGAGACCAGACTGTGGTTCACAGCGTCCCTGCCAGCCTCAGATGAAACCAGACTGCGGATGCCAGCGCCCTGAAAAACCTCCAGTAAAACCAGATTGTGGATGCATACGTCCTGAAAGACCTCAGGTGAAACCAGATTGCGGATGCCAGCGCCCTTGCCCGCCTCCAATGAAACCGGACTGCGGATGCCAGCGCCCTGAAAAGCCTCAGGTAAAACCGGACTGTGGATGCCAGCGTCCCTGCGAACCAGTAAAACCAGATTGCGGATGCCAACGTCCCTGCCCGCCTCCAGTAAAACCAGATTGCAAGCCGGAACCTCCCTGCCCTAAAAAATCGAGGGAAGAATTATTGTGCTATATCAATGAAGTAAGTTTTGCTGTGAATGATATGACTCTGTATTTAGATACACACCCATGCGATGAAAAAGCATTGGCATTTTGTAAAGAACATGTTAAAAAACGTGACAAAGCTTTAAGAGAATATGCTGCCCTTTACGGTCCGCTTACCATCGATACAACGGACGATGTGAAGAGTAAAACCTGGGAATGGGTAATGCAGCCATGGCCATGGGAAAGGGGGAAATGTTAACCTATGTGGAATTATGAAAAACGATTACAATATCCTGTAAATATTAAGACTCCAAATGCAAAAATTGCTCAGATTATAATGAGTCAGTATGGTGGCCCTTAACGTAATACCATATAACTCACTCTTTGCAATCCTTCCATAACGAATACCTGCAGATACTGCTCTCTACATTACTTCCCAGCATAAACCCGGATGCCGCCCGTCTGTCCGGATTCTTTCCAGCTTCCGGTACTAATACTTATGTTAATTTCACCGGATCCTCCTCCTATTATAAGTTGCTGATTATATAGAGATCACATAGTCCATTATAAAGCTTATGGTATCAAAAAAAGATATGTTCTCCCATGCGCGTCGCAGCAAGTTCCTGGATATACGCCCTTATTAAACAGTCAATGCAAACGGGTTCATACCGATGCAATATATTCAGCTTATTTTGAGAGGATACCCTGGCAACGCATTTAAGGAGTTACCAGAATACTTGGGAGATTATTTCATAGTATCCCTGATACAAAAAATCTGTCGATATCCGGATAATAGGAATATTCTGCTGTTTTACTGCCGTCTGTCCAGGAGACCAGACGGTTACA
Organism: Robinsoniella sp.; assembly: GCF_034124845.1. Lineage (NCBI taxonomy): Bacteria > Bacillati > Bacillota > Clostridia > Lachnospirales > Lachnospiraceae > Robinsoniella > Robinsoniella sp. Next base: position 3,323 of record NZ_JAWYAJ010000454.1, on the reverse strand, counting down.
TGCATCATATGTCTGGATTTCCTCTTTCTCTTCTTCCGATTTTGTAAGCTGGTTGCCATTCCGGTCATAGGTTTATGCCGTTATTCCATCCGGGTGGATTTCGTTAATATACGGTCCAGCTGGTCATAAGTATACGCTTCCCATTTCAGCCCATTTCCGGTTCTCTTCTCCATTCTGGTACGGTTCCCATTTTCATCATATTCATAGCTGGTTGTTTCCACTTCCCCAGTATTGGTATGTGTATGATAAGTTCTGCCTTGTCCTGCGCATTGAAATCACCTGCAATAACATCGGGGAATTCCGCGTGAACCGCGAAGTACAGCACCGGGACGGAAGCTCCACGGTGGAAAAGGCGCCGACGAAGAAAAGAATCTACAGCCTCTGCCAACTGCTTACCATTATGATAGCAGCGAACTGGAATTCTTAGAATCTTCAAACGGCTCCGCTTGCATGGCCTGATCCAGCGCGCCAAAGACACATATAAAGACTTTCCGACTGCTTTAGGCAGTACAAAATTTATTAAGCTAATCCACTAAACAAATAATAAACCTCACTTCTATCAATACTTATTTCAATAATTTGTAATCTTTCTATAAATGTCTTAATTAAGTTAGTTTCTACTAAATGGATATTTAACATTGTAAGATCACTAATATATAAATTGGATTTAGAAATAACTTCAACTTTCAAAGAATCAAATAGTATTTCGATGTTTTTCCATTTTGGATAGAAAAACTGTTTTTGATTTTCAGAAACAAAAAAATCATTTGAAATCACCATTTCTTGAGCATAACTAACTAAAACTTTATTACCTATTAATCTAAATTCATACCAGGTATTATATGTCTCAATCACTTTAAATGCAGCATACCCATGTTCAGAAAGACATACTATTGTATCAATATAAAGATCAAAAGATAACGTCAATAACTCATGGCCAATCTCATCATGATGTAAATGATTATTATGATAATATCCCTCAATATTTCCACAAAAATCAACCTCAAAAAATCCTTCTATATCTGTATACTCATCATTAAATTTATTACTAGAAATATATTTTAGTTCATTAATATCATTAACTATTCTGTAATTAATTGTAAAGATAATATCATCTCCCTTTATTTTATTTGATTTAATAAATCCTGATATCCTAATATATGATATCCATTTATGAAGCCTTTAGTTAAAGCTTCATTATACCCCTGGTTAAGAGCATTAGTGATCATTGATTCTGACCAATTTGGGTTAAAAAAGGTATTATTTGACAAATAATTGTTTACCATATCTATACTTTGATAAGGTATTTGTTTTGCATATTTGGCTGGCATATGGCCATTTAATGCATGATTGATAGCCTTATTGCTTAATTCTTTTGTTTCATTTAATTTTTCAACTAATTTTGATCCAGCAGTTATTGACCCTGGTTCGCTTGCTCCCCTATTTAGTGGACTATACGGATTCATCAGCTGCCCTATCACCTCTCTAGGTCCATAACTTGCTGCCCCTCCAATAATACCACTGAATCCCCCAGTTAGCGCGCCTGATTCAAAGCCGGAAGCTGCACCTTCTAAACCAACTGAAAACGAACCTTCCCAACTCCCAGTTTCCTCTCGATTAGCAACAACTGCTGTATATGCACCTGACCCGGCTCCAATTGCCCCGGCTGCTGATGAACCTATTAACGCTCCCTGTGCTATACCTCCAGCTACTCCAGCGGCGGCTCCTCCTGTAGCTAACGTAGCTATTCCAGCAATGGCAATTACCGAGACACCGACTGCTATTTTCCCACCAGGGGTCGACGCAAATTCTTTAACTTTTTTTCCGGCAGACGAAGCTGCACTTCCGATTGAATTAAAGAAACTTTTGGCTCCTGATATGAATTTTTTACCTGTATTTTTTATATCCTGCCACGCTTCACTAAAAAACAAACCGCTGGGATCGTGATACAGCACTGGATTTCCACCAGCATAGGCATACCAGTTTGTCCCCTGCTTAGCCGGATCTGCACTCAAAAACCGTCCCAGTTTAACATCATAATACCTCGCCCGCAGATAGATGTATCCCGTTTCTTCATCCCGGTATTCTCCTGCATAGCGGTATGGGTTTTGATCGGAATTGCTGTTGTTGCTCTGCCTGTCTTCCCGTTTTTCTGCTGCTTTCTTCTCCCCGCTCTTTTCTTCTTTGGGATTGCCATAAGCATCATAATCATAACGTTCCACTACCTGGTCATCTTTGACCAGCTGCACAACATCCCCATGGGCATTATACAGGTATGTCCCATAATCTGACCAGATCAGACGGTATCCATGTATATACTTTACCGTCTTTCCTTCCGTAATGTCAACCTGTATTTCTCCGGCTGACCAGATATGCCTGGTAGTAACGCCATCCACTGTCTTTGAGGCACGGTTATTATCCGGATAATAGGAATATTCTGCTGTTTTGCTGCCATCGGTCCATGATATCAGACGGTTCAATGCATCATATGTCTGGATTTCCTCCTTCTCATCTTCCGATTTGGCAAGCTGGTTGCCATTCCGGTCATAGGTGTATGCCGTAATTCCGTCTGGGGTAGCTTTCGTTAATATACGGTCCAGCTGGTCATAAGTATACTCTTCCCATTTCAGCCCATTGCCGGTTCTCTTCTCCATTCTGGTACGGTTTCCATTTTCATCATATTCATAGCTGGTTGTTTCCACTTCCCCGGTATTGGTATGTGTTTCTTCGGTTAACCGGTTCAGTCCGTCATATTGATAGGAGGTAGTTCCACCTGCGTCCGTTTTGCTGAGCTGGTTTCCATCTACCGCATACGTATATTTATATTCAGAAATTATCTTTCCGGAAATATCTTTATTTACGACGGATTTGGGCAGACCAGCATCATTATATACATTTGCTTCCGTAATCCCATTTTCATACTTTGTAGTCAAAAGGCGTGACATCTTATCATAGGTATAAGACGCTTTCAGGTTCCCATTTTCACTTACACTGGTCAGCCGCCCCAGAAGATCATAAGTATTTTTCGTATGGCGGAGATTTCCACTGCTGTTAGAAATTTTCATGGACAGCACTGCTCCTGTATGGTCATACATATATTCCTTGTCCGTAAAGCTGTCATTCTCCCCGATCACCTGTCCCAAACCATTATAGACAAAGGTGACCGTTTCCTCATTCTCCGTTGTGGAAACCAGCCGTCCCATATTGTCATAGGTAAATGTCTTGGCTATCGTTGTTTTACCCGGGAATGACTTTGATTCTTCTGTTTTCTGTCCTAATATATCGTAAACAGCCTGATAGGTTCCTCCATCCTGTTCCTGTGT
>NZ_JAWYAJ010000453.1:0-6093 GCF_034124845.1 Robinsoniella sp. | reverse complement strand
CATTTGCCGAAACCGGATATAAACCTGCCTGGTACTGACCTCCTCGCGGATTTCTGTATTTTTCCAGCGGCTTTGTATAGGTATATGCCACGTCTCTGGCAAAAAGGTCAATGCTCTCTATATCATTGCCGTACTTTGGAAGTGCATCGATCATTGCTAAAAGTGCATCATATTTTTGCTTTTTGGCTGGTTCCGTGCCGGTCTGTCTCACAGTATCCGCAATGACACGGACCTCAGACGCACCGACTTTCTGGCCTGCATTCTGCAGTTCTTTTGCAATCTGTACGGTCAGCGCTTCTACTTTAGACTGGCTCAGCCCTTTGCCGAAGTTGTCATCCAAAGCCTGCTTATATTCAGTCAGCGTCAGCTTTTTATCTTCAAATACCAGCTTTTTCACAGCATATAATGCATCTGTTACATTTGCGATTCCAAATCCCTGGGGACCGGTAAAGTTATATACTGCCCCGCCTTCCTGCAAGGATTTACCTTTTTTAATACAATCATCAATCATACTGGACTGGTAGGGAAGCGGACATCTCTGTGCATGTGCCACATCAATGGAATTATCCGCATTGACCATTAATTCAATAAAGTACTCCATCTGCTGTTTGTACGCATCATAGAATTCCTCAAAACTCTTCATTTCCCTGATATCACGGGTTCTTACACCGACCTGCTCGCCGTCTTCCATTCCGCTTGTAAAGACCAGCTCAAGGGGTCTGCACATATTGAAAAACGCTGCATCGTGCCATCCATCGGTTTTACCATGAGCCTGAGGCTCTACACAGCCGATAATATTATAGGTACGGGCATCTGCAAGTGCTACTCCTCTGCTGACCATGGACGGAATGATCACTTCGTCATTGTAGTAAGCCGGAAGTCCGATACCGGTTCTGGTAAGTTTGGCTGCCTTAATCATCAGTTCATCGGGCGTCTTGTTCCAGACACGCACAGAAAGGGATGGTGCCGGTAAAAATACATGCATGGATGCCTCGATGCACATAAAAGACAAGTCGTTGGTAACATCGTTTCCTTCCTCGTCCTGGCCGCCTACAATCAGATTCTGGAACAGGCTGTAACCTGCAAAACCTTCTGCACTAGCTGCATCCCTGCATTTGTTCAGATCATTTAATTTTACCCAGATGCAGTCGATCAACTCCTGTGCAAATTCTCTTGTTATTTTGCCGGATTGCATATCCGCCTCATAATATGGATACATATACTGGTCAAATCGTCCGGGGGAAATAGAATGTCCGGAGGATTCAGTCTGCAGCAGCATCTGGACAAACCAGAACGACTGACACGCCTCATAAAAGGTCTCAGCCGGTTTTGCGGGTACTTTCGCACAGATTCTGGCGATTTCCAGCAATTCTAACTTTCTGCGGTTATCCTGGCACTTTGCTGCTTCTTCCAATGCCAAAAGCGCATATCGCTGTGCATAGTGAATTGCAGCTGTGCAACTGATTATTACAGATTCCAGGAATGCAGAACGGGTCTGATAATCACCGTCTGACACACTGCATTTATCCACTTCCGCTTTGGCAAACGCAATAATGCCTTCGTATCCGATTGCCAGAACTTCTTCATATTTTACGGTAAAATGTCCAATCCCATTATAAAAATAGTTGCCCGGAGTAAAGATATTGTGCTTCTTGGCAAGCAGTGTTTCTTCCGTCATATAAGAAGTAGCAAGGTCGCTTGTGGTTTTTCCCTTCCAATATAAATAAACATCATGAAGTTTTTCTTTTGTTTCATTGGATATATAGAACGGATCCGCGCTTCTTTTTTCCACGGTATCAAATTCTTCTTCCAGCCAGGAAAAAGAATATTCCGGAAATACCTGACAGCCCCGTGCTGTCTTTGTATTGCTGCCTACAATCAGTTCTTCCGGACGAATCGTAACAGGAAGTTCATGACAGATTTTTGCAAAAGCCTTTCCTCTTCTCAAAATCACAGGCTCTCCCTCTGTCTCTTTATAACTCTCTGTTAAAATGACAGCACGTTCCGGCTCAATTACCGGCATATGATCGTACAAGTCTTCGATTAATTTGGGAATTCTGGCACTTTTTTCTATTTCACCATCGTAAAAATTCTTCACGTTCACTTCTCCTTTATGTATCCGATTTGCAAAGCAAAAGCCCTGCACCTACGTTTACACATAGACGCAGGACTTTTTTATACGTATATTATACGCTACCCGTCCTTACAAGTCAATAAAACCTTGCATAAAAAAACATAAATCCAACAAATCCAACATCAATCTTTTTTTGCTGATTTCTCCGTATCTGCAATGATGCATTCCCTTAAAAGGATCAGCGCATTTACTACAGAGCTTTCTCTTACTTTATTACGTTCTCCTTTAAAATGGAACTCCCGGACTGTCACCTGGTTATTATAAGAACAGGCAATATACACAAGACCAACCGGCTTCTCATCCGTAGCACCTCCGGGTCCTGCTATGCCTGTAATGGAGACACAGACATCTGCACCGGTAATAAATGCTCCGTTTTTCGCCATCTCTTTCGCCGTTTTTTCGCTCACTGCTCCATTTTCTTTCAGCGTATTTTTCTTTACTTCCAAAAGCTTGCGTTTTGCACGGTTACAATAAGTTACCAGCCCCTGTTTAAATACATCTGATACACCAGGCACATTTGTAAGTCTGGCTGCCAGGAGTCCTCCTGTACAGGATTCTGCAGTCGTAAGAGTCAGTTCCTTTTCTTTTAAAAGACGGATGATGGTCTCTTCCAGTGTATCCTGCTCTTCTGTGGTGTAAATATGATTGCCGAAACGGCTGCGCAGTTCTTTTACAACCGGTTTAATTAATTTTTTTGCTTCCTTTTCATCGGAAGCCTTAGCGGTAATGCGAAGATGTACTTCTCCTGTCTTGGCATAAGTTGCAATTGTAGGATTCGTCTGCTTTTCGATCAGATCTGCTATCTCTGTTTCTACAAAACTTTCGCCTAAACCGCAGAGTTTCACCATGGTGGAACAGATGATCTCCGGCTGCAGTTTATTTAAATATGGAAATATATCATGGTTAAACATGGGGATCATTTCATTTGGAGGCCCCGGAAGCAGGATTACGGATTTCCCCTGTTTTTCCAGAATAAGCCCAGGCGCCGTTCCGTTCTTATTATCAATGACAATGGCACCTTCCGGTATCAGAGCCTGTTTCCAATTGTTGTCGGTAATGATCTTAAACTGGCTGTTTTTAAAATACTCCTGTATCCGTTCCTTGCTGTGCTTGTCTTCTACCAGTTTCATTTCCATAACCTTCGCTGCAACTTCTTTTGTCAGGTCATCCTGGGTAGGTCCCAGACCACCGCTTAAAATAACCACATCTGAACGGTTCATAGCCGTCTGAATGGCATCCGCAAGACGTTCTTCATTATCGCCCACTACTGTCTGATGATACATGGAAAGGCCCAGCAGTGCACACTTCTCCGCCAGAAAGGCTGCATTTGTATTTACAATGTTCCCAAGTAATATCTCCGTTCCAACGGAAATCAGTTCTACTACCATTTTTCATCCTCCAAAGTAATTTTACTTTTGCATACTCAATACGTTAATGTTCTTCGCAATATAATCAATCAAAGATATAATGGTCAGAACCAGTGCCAGTAAAACGAATAAATTTTCTAAAGTAACAAAAAAACCTCCCAGATCTGCTATTAACAGAATCGTCATGACCATCTGCGCTATTGTTTTTAATTTTCCCCACCAGCTTGCCGCAATTACAATTCCGTTATCGGATGCCACCAGACGGAATCCGCTGATGATAAATTCACGGCTGATAATAATGATGACGATCCAGTCAGCGAGGCGGTTGATCTGAACCAAGCATATCATTGCAGAACACACAAGGAGTTTATCCGCAAGGGGATCCATAAATTTTCCAAAGTTTGTTACCTGCTGGTTTTTTCTTGCCAGATACCCATCCAGACTGTCTGTGAGACTCGCAATAATAAAGATCGCAAGCGCGATATATTTACCGGAACCTCCCAGATCAGTTTTCATGAAAATTACAAAAAAAGGGATCAAAATAACTCTTAATATGGTCAAACTATTCGGCAAATTCATCTTCAATCTCTCCCATCAAATCATATTCCTGCGCACCTGTAATTTTTACCTTGACAAAATCTCCCGACATCAGCATCTCGCCTGTATTCACAAACAGATATCCGTCTATATTCGGTGCATCTGCATAAGTTCGGGCTACGTAAGCATTTTCATCCGCGACTTTCCCTTCTACCATGGCAATAACACTGCGTCCCACCATCTGCTGTGCCTTGTCAAAAGCGATGTCCTGCTGAAGTTCCATTAATTCATCTCTTCTGTCTTCTTTTACTTCTTCATCTATCTGGCCCCCCATCTCTGCTGCAGGCGTATCCTCCTCAGGAGAATAGGTGAACACTCCAAGGCGCTCAAACTCCATCTCATCTACAAATTCCATTAATTCCTCATGCTGTTCGGGCGTCTCTCCGGGAAACCCGGTTATCAAGGTTGTCCGAAGGGCAATATCCGGAATCTCACTGCGCAGTCTGCCCACAATATTCTTTAACTGCTGCTTATTCGTTCTTCTGCCCATTTTTCTCAGAATATCATCGCTGGCATGCTGAATAGGCAGATCCAGATAATGACATACTTTTTTCTCTTCTTTCATTACCTGTATCAGTTCGTCATAAATTTCTTCCGGATAACAATAGAGAATACGAATCCACCGGATTCCTGAAATTTTACATAACTCTTTTAATAAGATATGAAGGCTCTTTTCCCCATAAAGATCCTTTCCATAGAGCGTAGTCTCCTGCGCTACCAGAATCAATTCCTTAACACCCTGCTCAGCCAGGTCTTTTGCTTCTTCGATCAGTTCTTCCATTGGAACACTTCGATAATTCCCGCGGATCTTCGGGATAATACAGTAAGTACAATGTTTATTACAGCCTTCGGCTATCTTTAAGTGTGCGTAATGGCCGCCTGTTGTCAGCATACGCCCAGCTGACCTTGCCGGAAGAGCATCCAGATCATGAAACTCTAACATCTGCTGGCCTTTCAGCGCTGTTTGTACCGCATTGATGATTTCATCGTATGTTGTGGTTCCAAGAACGGCATCTACCTCTTCGATCTCGTCCACGATTTCTTTTTTGTATCGCTGTGCCAGACATCCTGTCACAACCAAAGCCTTACATCTACCATTTTTCCTGTGCTCTGCCATTTCCAGAATCGTCTGGATGCTCTCTTCCTTTGCATCATTGATAAAACAGCAGGTATTCACAACAATAATATCCGCCTGTGTCTCATCATCGGTAAGGACATATTCATTTTTAGCAAGCAGCCCCAGCATCACTTCCGAATCCACCAGATTCTTGTCGCATCCCAGGGATACAAATAATACGTTCATAAATTACTCCTCTTTTTAGTATCGTCCAAAAGCAAAATGCTCTTTGATGTTTATTGTACTATTTTCGTCTTAAAAGGTCAATAAAATACTTGAGAATGTGCAAAGTTCTCAAAACCACAAAATCTGCTGTTCCAATTTTTATCGTCTGTTTTTAGATATTTTCCCAGAAAAATCTCATTCTCGTCTACTGACTTCTGCATGAAATCGACAAAATAACCAAAATTATTACAATAGTTTCTAACATCTAACCATTTCCTACTGAAGCAGTTGCTGATATAATATTGATATACATGAGAGACACTGATTAAAACTTTAAAAACAGTCAATGATTATGTATAGATAAGACAACTAAAGGAGGTAACAAAAATGCATAGTCATGAAATTGATTCTTATCTTCGCAATAAAAACTGGAAACTGAAACCCAGTGAATACGTAAACATTATTAATGTTAACTCCTGTCCGGAGCTGGACCACATCGCTTACAATTCTCAAAACAATGACTACAATATCTGGACCAAAAATGGTTACGCATGGACAATCAAAATTGAATGTTAAGTTTTCTTTATAGGCTTCGCACCCGCAACCGGGTGCGTTTTTTTGTACAGATACTTGCTTTTCTGGAATTTTCCTGTATAATCAAATCGATAAATATAAATAATAAGGAGCTAATACAGCAATGAGCATATTAAACG
>NZ_JAWYAJ010000452.1:0-18348 GCF_034124845.1 Robinsoniella sp. | reverse complement strand
AGAATTATGATGTGCTGATTGTAGACTGTGCACCTACCGGAGAAACCATTTCGTTGTTAAAATTTCCGGAAATGTTTGGTGATTTATTAGGGAAAATCATGCCAATGAAAAGAAAGGCATTAAAAGTTGCAGGACCGCTGGTTGAAAAAACCATGAAGATCCCGATGCCGAAAGATACGCTTTTTGATGAGGTAGAGATCTTGTGCCGCAAAATAGAACAATTGCAGGAGCTGATGTCCGATAAGGATGTTTTAAGCCTTCGTATCGTAACGACACCGGAAAAGATAGTGGTGAAAGAAGCGAAAAGAAATTTTGCGTATCTTCATATGTATGACTATAATGTGGATGCAATTATTGTAAATAAAGTGTATCCCAAGTCCTCTTTAGAGGGATACTTTAATCAGTGGATAGAGAATCAGCAGAACAGCCTGCAGGATATCAGGCAGAGTTTCTTTGACATTCCGGTTTTTGAGATGAAATTTTTAAAGCATGAGTTACGAACGGTGGAAAGACTTAAGGCGGCTGCGGATATGGTATACCGGGATACGGACCCTGCGGCTGTTCTGGCAGTTCAGAGTATCTTTGTACTGGAAAAGGTACAGGAGAAATATTGTTTAAAAATTGAACTTCCGTTTGTGGATAAACAGGAATTGGAACTGGAACAAAAAGGAGAGGAACTTGCATTAACCATAAAGAATGAACGCCGGAATCTGATACTTCCGCCAAAACTGCGGGAGTACGAAGTGGCTGGTGCAAAATATGAAGACGCTGTGCTGAAAATTGAATTTGAACATCGGTAAATGATTTTATAAATCTTGCTTGCAGTTCATTTCGAATTACCATATAATAGTGAGGACATGTAATTAAGTGAAAGAAAGCAGGCTTTAGATTATTTATGAAAAATAGGATGCAGGAAGAATTTTCAGGGAAAGATAAGAAGGAACCGGTCCGGCTGAACAAATTTCTGGCTGAATCAGGTGTGTGTTCCAGAAGAGAAGCGGACAGACTGATTGAACAGGGCAGGGTAACCGTGGACGGGCAGACTGCAGCCATGGGTCTGAAGGTTTTACCCATTCAGGAGATCCGGGTCAATGGAAAACCAGTGAGCAGGGAGGAAGAGATGATCCTGCTGGCTGTCAACAAGCCCGTAGGGATTATCTGTACCTCAGAGAAAAAATGGGGAAGCAATAATATCGAGGAGTTTTTGCATTATCCCAAGCGGATTTTTTCCATTGGAAGGTTGGATAAGGATTCCGAAGGTCTGCTGCTGATGACAAATAATGGAGAAATCCTGAATAAAATTATGCGTGCGGGAAATTATCATGAAAAGGAATATGAAGTAAAGGTGAACCGCCCGGTTACGGATGAGTTTATCCGGCAAATGGAGAAGGGAGTTCCCATTTTAAATACGGTGACCAGACCATGCCGGGTGGAGAAGATGGGTGAAAAGCAATTTCGCATTATTCTGACCCAGGGACTTAACCGCCAGATACGCAGGATGTGTGAGGCACTGGGATACAAAGTAACCAGGCTTGTAAGGGTGCGTATTATGAATATTCATCTGGGGCATCTGAAGGCAGGCACATACCGTAAACTGACGGATAAAGAAATTGAAGAACTTTACCGGTTGATTCAGAATTCCAGCAATGGACCGGAATATGAAAGCAGGCTGGGATCATAGAAGCGCATTGCGGAAGATTTTAGAATCAGTAAAGAGAGGCTATAAAATGAAACAGAGAATTGATGAACTTAAAGAACAGCTCAATTACCATGCAGACCGTTATTACAACATGGATGCACCGGAGATTACCGACTATGAATACGACCAGCTGATGCAGGAGTTGAAGCAGATTGAGCAGGAACATCCGGAACTGGTAACCCCGGATTCCCCTACCCAGAAAGTGGGGGGCAGCGCAAAAAGGGAAGCCGGCGTTCTGGTGAAGCACAGAGTCCCCATGTTAAGCCTTCAGGATGTCTTTTCCAAAGAAGATGTAATCCAGTTTGTAGAGGATATGAGGCAGCAGCTTCAAGACCCGGAATTTGTGGTAGAGACGAAAATCGATGGCCTGTCCATGGCGCTGCGTTATACGGATGGTGTCCTCACTACAGCGATTACCAGGGGCGACGGTGTTACTCAGGGAGAAGATGTAACGGAAAATGCCAGGGTAATCAAGGATGTAAAGAAAAAGCTGAAACATCCCATCCCCTATCTGGAAATCCGCGGAGAAGTTTATATGACTAACGCCGCTTTTGATGAAGTGAATGAGAAGCAGGAACTACTGGGCAAGAAGCCGTTTGCCAACCCAAGAAACTGCGCGGCGGGTACATTACGGCAGTTAGAGAGCAAGGTGACGAAGGAACGGAATCTTTCCATGTTCATCTTTAACATTCAGGAAACCCAGGGCAGGACATTTGAAACCCACACGGAAGGATATGAATATCTGAAAAGCAATGGCATTAAGGTGATCGACCAATATACCATCTGCCATACCGGGGAAGAAGTCTGGGCAGCCATTGAGAAAATAGGGGAACTGCGGGGATCCCTGGCTTACGACATCGATGGAGCAGTTGTGAAAATCAACCGGCTATCTGACCGGGAAACCCTGGGCAGCACCTCAAAAGTGCCAAGGTGGGCGGTGGCTTACAAATATCCTCCGGAAGAAAAAGAAACCGTACTGCAGGAAATTGAACTCTCGGTGGGAAGAACCGGAAGAATCACTCCTACGGCGATCTTTGAACCGGTGAGACTATGCGGAACCAGTGTGGCAAGGGCAACGCTGCACAACCAGGACTTTATTGATGAACTGGACATCCGGATAGGAGATACCATTGTCGTTTATAAATCCGGAGAAATTATCCCTAAGATTAAATATGTGGTTAAAGAAAAACGGCCGGAAGGCGCCAGACGCTATGTTCTTCCGGATGTCTGTCCGGTATGCGGTTCACCAGCAGTCCGGGAGAAAGATACGGCAGATATTAAATGTACCGGTGCTAACTGTCCGGCACAGCTGGAGCGGCATATCATTAACTTTGTGGGCAGGGATGCCATGGATATCAAAGGATTTGGGGAAAGTTATATAATCGAACTGGTCCGTCAGGGGTATCTGAAAAATGTGGCGGATATTTTTGTGCTTAAAAATCACAGGGATGAAATGATCGAAGCCGGGATTATTGGAAAAGAAAAAAATACGGATAAATTACTGGCGATGATTGAAGAAGCGAAAAAGAATGAGCCTCAGCGCCTGCTTTCGGGACTTGGGATTGCTAATGTAGGAAAGGCAACGGCAAGGGAATTAATGCGTCATTTTGGTTCTATAGACCGTTTAAAAGAGGCAACATTGGAGGAACTGGTTGCAGTCTCCGATATAGGGGAGATCAGTGCTGTATCCATCCGACGGTTCTTTGAAGATCCGGTCAACCAGGAAGTGATGGAGAGGCTGCGGGAATACGGTGTGAATATGACTGCAGAAGAAGAGGACGGAGATGATCTTTTTGCTGGCATGACTTTTGTGGTTACGGGGACACTTCCCACACTGGGAAGAACCGAAGCAAGTGAACTGATTCAGAAACACGGAGGAAAAGTCTCAGGATCTGTTTCTAAAAAAACATCTTATGTTCTGGCAGGCGAAAATGCCGGAAGCAAGCTGACGAAAGCACAGGATCTGGGAATACCGGTGATTTCTGAAGAACAATTGAATGAAATGTTATCCGGAGAGAAATAATAACGTTAAACGTATCTGCGGGATGGAAGCCTTCACATCAGACAGGCATCCATCCCTTTTGCGTATGGAAAAGTGAATGTGAAAGTGAAGGGCTGGATTTTCTAAATTATTTATGAATATTTAACACTTGCTTCGTTGACAATTCAGAATTCTTCACCTAAGATATCAATATATGCAATATAACCCACATAAAAGACTGATACGCGGTCTTTTATATCAGATAAGGAGGAAAGGATTATGAAAGAAGTAAAGCCGTCTAAAAAGCCTCTTATTTTTTATTATGTGATTGCAGTTGTCGTCATATTCTTATTAAATGGGCTTTTGTTTCCAAAACTGCTGTCACCAAAGGTACAGGAAGTGGATTACGGAACCTTTATAGAGATGATGAATAACAAGCAGATCAAAGAAGTGGAAGTATCCAGTGACGAAATTTTATTTTCCGATAATGCAGAAAAGCCAAATTATTACATGACAGGTGCCATGTATGATCCCCAGCTGGTTGACCGTCTGTACAGTTCGGGTGCCAAGTTTTCCCGGGAAATTGTCCAGCAGATGTCACCGATTCTCAGTTTTCTGCTCACCTGGATTTTGCCGATTGTACTGCTCTATGGAATCGGAACGTTCTTTATTAAAAAGATGATGGGCAAGGTTGGTGCGGGAGGAGGCATGGGGAATGCCATGACTTTTGGAAAAAGCAATGCCAAGGTGTATGTAGAATCCACTACGGGCATTAAATTCGCAGATGTTGCAGGTGAGGATGAAGCCAAAGAAATTCTGACAGAGATCGTAGACTTTCTGCATAATCCCGGCAAGTATACAGAGATCGGTGCAACCATGCCAAAAGGTGCACTGCTGGTAGGACCTCCTGGAACCGGTAAGACACTGCTGGCAAAAGCCGTTGCAGGTGAGGCCAGTGTGCCGTTTTTCTCTATATCCGGTTCGGAATTCGTGGAAATGTTTGTCGGTATGGGAGCGGCAAAAGTCCGTGACCTTTTTAAACAGGCAAGTGAAAAAGCACCGTGTATTGTTTTTATTGATGAAATAGATACCATTGGTAAAAAACGTGATAACGGCGGGATCGGCGGAAATGATGAAAGGGAACAGACATTAAACCAGCTTCTTACCGAAATGGATGGATTTGACGGCAGAAAAGGCGTTATCATTCTGGCGGCAACGAACAGACCGGATTCCCTGGATCCTGCCCTTTTAAGGCCGGGGCGTTTTGACCGAAGAGTTCCGGTGGAGCTTCCGGATCTGAAAGGCCGTGAAGATATCCTGAAAGTACATGCCAGGAAAATTAAAATATCAGATGATGTGGACTTTAACACCATTGCCAGAATGGCATCGGGAGCGTCCGGTGCTGAGCTTGCCAATATGATCAATGAAGGAGCACTCCGGGCGGTGAGGGATGGCAGAAAGTTTGTCAGCCAGAGAGATCTGGAGGAAAGCGTGGAGGTGGTCATTGCAGGATACCAGAAGAAGAATAAGGTATTGTCCGATAAGGAAAAGCTGATCGTATCATACCATGAAATCGGTCATGCGCTGGTAGCGGCAAAGCAGAACCACTCGGCGCCTGTTACTAAAATTACTATTATTCCCAGAACATCCGGTGCTCTTGGGTACACGATGCAGGTGGATGAAGGGGAACACAACCTGATGACAAAGGCGGAAATCGAAAATAAAATCGCAACCTTAACAGGCGGAAGAGTAGCAGAGGAGCTGGTGTTCCATTCAGTGAGCACGGGAGCTTCCAATGATATTGAACAGACAACAAAGCTTGCCAGGGCAATGATTACCAGATTCGGTATGTCGGATGAATTTGACATGGTGGCATTGGAAACGGTGCAGAATCAATACCTGGGCGGAGATACTTCCCTTATGTGTTCCAATGATACGGCAGCAGTGGTGGACAAAAAGGTTGTGGAAGTGGTCCGGGCACAGCACGAAAAGGCACGTAGAATTATTGAAGAAAATATGGATAAGCTGCATGAACTTGCAAAACACCTCTATGACCAGGAAACGATCACCGGAGAAGAGTTTATGCGTATACTGGATAGCAAAGAGGCTGCATTGCCGCTCTAATATTGCATCCAGACAGTAACACAATAGAGACAGCACTTCCTGTTATGCCATCTGCCGTGTGTCGTCAGTCAGTGGAGTATGAATACAGCAAATAAAAAAGCGATAAAACAATATCGCTTTTTTATTTGCTGTGTTTTCCGATAATATGACGGATGTTATCATAAATGAAAGGTTTTATCATCTCAATGGGAGCCGGCTGATCATATAAGATGGGGCTGTAAATGCTGCCGCTTACCAGTTCAATAATCATATAAATCATGATTTCAGGCTCCTCAAAGGTTCGCCCTGACTCAGCCAGAATCTGTTCGTAGAGTTCATATACATTTTTATCGTAATCGTTATCCATTCTTGTCATGGCATTTTTAAAGATACCCCAGCTTAAATGCTTGGCTATTAAGAACAGCAGGGATTTGTCTGCAACCAGGTGGTTGATGATGTTGTCTACCATGAAAATCATCTGTTCTTCAAAGGTTTCAAAATTCTTCGTTTTCATTTCTTCATAGGAAGAACTTAACAGCTGATTTGCCTTATGGGATATTAGTTTGTTGCGCAGGTCATATTTATCCGTAAAATACAAATAAAAGGTTCCCTTAGCTACACCGGCCTTTTCTACAATGTCGGCAATCGATGTCTTTTGAATACCCTTTGTGATGAAAAGATCAAAGGCGGTGTTTAAAAGGGCATCTTTTTTTTGCTTTTTGTTGCTCTCTAATTTACTCATGAAAATCATCTCCTTCGCATAGAAGTATTACAATCATTATTCTATAGAAATGACTAAAAGTCAATGGGACAAATTCTATTTCTAAAAGAATTGTAAAATTTATGTACAAAAGATTGACTAATAGTCACTTTTATAGTATAACATGTTTGAAAGCAAATGACTAGTGGTCATTTTTGAGAAAGAAGGAGATGTAAAAAGATGATGATTAAGATTGGCAAAAAGATTGTAAAGTTTCGAATCCCTATCTTTATCTTATCCCTTCTGCTGTTGATACCGGCAGGGTTTGGTTATCTTCACACCAGAATCAATTACGATATTCTGAGTTACCTGCCAAATAATCTGGAAACAGTAAAAGGGCAGGATATCATGGTAGATGAATTTGGCATGGGTGCATTTTCCATGGTGATTGTGGAAGACATGGAGCCCAAGGATGTGGTGAAGCTGAAGGAAGAGATTAAGAATGTGGAGCATGTAAAGGATGTACTCTGGTATGACAGTATAATGGATATTACTTTTCCCATAGAGATGCTGCCGGACAGTATTCGGGAGGCATTTAACCAGGGAAATGCCACAATGATGATTGCGCTGTTTGACGATACTACTTCTGCGGATCATACAATGAAGGCAATAAGCGATATGCGTACCCTCTGTTCCAAACAGTGCTTTATCAGCGGCATGTCCGGTGTGGTAACGGATATTAAGAATCTGTCACTGCAGGAAATGCCGGTTTACGTGGTTATTGCAGCGCTTCTTTCTCTGTTTGTATTATGTCTGACAATGGAATCCTTCGTGGTTCCGATATTGTTTCTGTTCAGCATCGGGGTAGCGATTGTCTATAATCTGGGCAGTAATGTATTCCTTGGAGAGATTTCTTATATTACCCAGGCGCTGACGGCGGTATTACAGCTGGGTGTTACCATGGATTACTCCATTTTCCTGTTAAATACATATGAGGAAAATAAGATACGGTTTGAAGGTGATAAGAACCGCGCAATGGCACACGCCATATCCAATACGTTTAAATCTGTAGCAGGCAGTTCCATTACCACCATCGCCGGGTTTGTGGCACTTTGTTTTATGACATTTTCCCTTGGACGGGATATCGGTATTGTTATGTCAAAAGGGGTGATCATTGGTGTGATCTGCTGTGTTACACTGCTGCCTTCCCTGATCTTAATATTTGATAAACCAATTGATAAGACAAAGCATAAGTCCCTCATTCCAAGCCTTGATAAGATTTCAGCATTTATCACCAGGCACTACCGGATCTGGATGGTATTGTTTCTCATTTTAATTATTCCTGCCGCTTACGGTAATGCCCATACGGAGGTGTATTACAATATTGACAAATCACTTCCCCAGGATCTGAAAAGTTCCGTTGCAAATGAAAAGCTGGGCGACGAATTCCATATGAATAACGTTTATATGGTGCTTCTGAAGAACGGGCTGGATGCAAAAGGAAAGCAGGAAATGCTGGATGAGATAGAAAATGTGGCGGGAGTCAAATGGGCGCTTGGCATGGATTCCTTTGTAGGAGCTGGAGTTCCGGATGATATGATACCGAATGATATCAAGAGTATGCTGAAAAGTGACAACTATGAGGTCCAGTTTATCTGTTCCGATTATAAGACGGCAACGGATGAGGTAAATAAGCAGATTGCAGGTGTAAATGAAATTGTAAAAAAATACAGCCCGGAATCCATGGTAATCGGTGAAGCACCCCTTACAAAAGATTTGGCGGATGTAACCGATGTAGATTTGAAAAATGTAAATATTGCATCCATCGCAGCGATCTTTGTAATTATTATGATTGTATTTAAATCCATTACCCTTCCGGTAATTCTGGTATCGGTTATTGAATTTGCGATTTTTGTAAATATGGCGATTCCCTACTATGCAGGAATTACCCTGCCATTTGTAGCGAGCATTGTAATTGGGACGATACAGCTGGGTGCCACGGTTGACTATGCTATATTGATGACCAGCAAATACCAGAGGGAGAGAAGCAGGGGAGCCGGAAAAATGGATGCAATACGGACGGCGCACCAGTCATCTATGAAATCTATATTAATCAGCGGTTTCAGCTTTTTTGCCGCCACCTTCGGGGTGGGGCTTTATTCCAAGATTGATATGATCAGCTCCATTTGCACGCTTCTCTCCAGAGGCGCCATTATCAGTACGGTAGTGGTTATCCTGGTACTGCCGGCCATGTTTGTTGTATTTGACAAAATCATTGTAAACACGTCCATTGGATTTAAACCGAAAAAGCAAAAATAAAATGAGGAGGATATGAATCATGAATAAGAATAGAGTGTTGAAGAAAACATTAGCAGCCGGTCTTGCGGTGATGGTGGCAGGGAGTACCTGCTGCCTGGATGCAGGTGTAGTATATGCTTCCGATAATGATGCCGGACGAAAGAGTGGCAATCAGGAAACGGAAAAGGCAGAAAACCAGACAGAGGCAAATCAGAAAGAGACAAAGAAGGATGTTGATAAAGAGGAAACTGTTTATGTAAAAGCGAAAGCAGATGGAAGTACCGACAAGGTAATTGTCAGCGACTGGCTGAAAAACTCTGGTACGGATGTGGAAATACAGGATTCCTCAGACCTGAAGAATATTAAAAATGTAAAAGGTGATGAAGCTTTTAAGCAGGATGGGAGCAGCCTTACCTGGGAAGCAAACGGAAATGACATCTATTATCAGGGTGAGACGGATAAACCCCTTCCGGTAGAAGTGAAGGTGACATATTATCTGGATGAAAAAGAAATCAGTCCCGATGATCTGGCTGGAAAGAGCGGAAAGGTCAGAATCCATTTTGCCTATATCAACAAGTCAAAAGAAGGAGAAGTGTATACACCATTTACCATGGTGACCGGCATCATTCTTCCTACAGCCAATTTTACCAATGTAAAGGTTACGGGCGGAAAGGTAATCTCCGATGGAAGTAAGAATATCGTGATTGGCATGGGATTCCCGGGATTGTCGGATTCCCTGAAGCTGAAGGACACCGATTTTGGAAAAGATATTGACTTGCCGGATTCCTTTGATGTAACGGCTGATGCAACGGATTTTACACTGGCAATGACCGCTACGGCAGCTTCTGCGGATACCCTTTCAGAATTCGGACTGGATAAGGTTGACAGCTTTGACGAATTAAAGGATGCCCTGGAAGATATGAAGTCTGCATCTGAAAAGCTGGTAGATGGCAGCGGAGATCTCCAAAAAGGGGTAAAGACGCTGCAGGATGCCTGCAAGGTTTTAAAGGACGGAACGGGCACTGTAAATGAAAAAATGGGAGAACTGGCAGAGGGGATCGGAACGCTGAACAGTAAAAAAGGTGATCTGATTGCCGGGCTGAATACCCTGAATGATGGAATCGGAACCTTACACACAGGTGCTTCTGACCTGAAAAACGGGATCAGCCAGTACACCGGAGGTGTGGGCACATTAAACAGCGGTTTGAACCAATATATAAACGGTGCCAATACCTTGTCAGGAGGTGCCGTACAATATGTAAACGGAGCGACAGCTCTTGCGGATGGAACGGCTCAGTACGTGAATGGGGCAAAGAAACTGACAGATGGCGCCGCAAAGTATGCAGATGGAGCGGAACAGGTGGCTTCTGGAGCAATTCAATATGTAGAGGGCTCTAAAAAGCTGTCAACTGGAATTCTGGGGTATGTGACAGGAGCAGAGCAGCTGGCGGCAGGTACTGCACAGTATGTTGCAGGTGCTGAAAAAGTGGAAGAGGGCACAGCGAAATATGTGGCTGGGGCTACAAATCTGGCTTTGGGCGTACAGCAGCTGGGTCAGAGTGCATCCGGTCTTCCGGGCGGGATAACGGGAATCAATGACGGAATTAAAAGCGCAGGAGATAATGCGGCGAAGCTATCGGAAAATATGGATACCTTATCCCAAAAAAGTGACCAGCTGGCATCTGTGCTGGAGTCTATAAGCGGATCAGAAAATGGATCAGACACTGCATTTTCAAATCCGGACACCCAGACGAACAAAGGGCAGACAGATCAGTCGGGAGCCATCACAAGCCTCCAGTCATCCATTGCCCAGAACGAAGAAGTTCTGCGTACCTTAAATGATGTGAGAAGTAAAATTTCTTCTGTACCGGAGCTTTTAAAGTCCCAGTTCAGCGATGCCTATAATACTTACTCCGGCGCACTGGATGCCAGTATCCAGGAAATGACCAATAGTATTGCACTGCAAAAATCTGTCCTGGATTCACTGGTTTCCCAGCAGAATTCAAACCAGACCGGTCAGGTAAATCAGACAAACCAGCAAGATCAGCAAAATCAGCAAGATCAGCCAAGACAGAGCGGTGCCATGGACGGACAAAATATGGAACAGCTTGCGAAAAGTGCCAGAGAACTTGCAGTTGGAATTCAGAAAGCATCCCAGGGATCTCAATCTCTTGCGGGAGGATTGGAACAGCTGAGCGGTGCAAGCGGACAGCTGTCGGAGCAGACGAAAGATCTTCCAGGCGCATTGAGCGGATTGACAGAAGGAGCGAAGAATCTGACGGCGAACAATCAGACGTTAACAGACGGGATTGCAGAATTACAGAAAAATAATAAAGGACTGCAGGATGGCGCAGCAGCTGTTCAGGCGGGAAGTAAAACCGTGAAAGAAGGAGCAGCAGAACTTAGCAGCAATGATCAGGCACTCAAAGAAGGAGCATCAGCCGTACTGGGAGCCGGAAAGGATTTAAGAAGCGGAGCCTCTGAATTAAACAAAGCAGATAAAACCTTAAAGGACGGTTCTTCCCAGATAAAGAAGGAAGGCAAAAAGTTAAAATCCGGAGCAGCAGATTTACAAAAAGCAGGAAAAACAGTAAAAGAGGGTGCCATAGCTCTGACGGATAAGAGCCAGGATTTAAATAAGGGAGCAGAAAAGCTGTCAGAAGGCAGTAAACAATTAGTAAACGGAGGCAGTCAGTTATCAGCAGGAGCAGGAACCCTCAGCGAAGGAATCGGCAGGCTGGCAGATGGAAGTACACAGCTAAAAGCTGGAACGGCTGCATTGGCAAAGGGAGGAACAGATCTGGCATCAGGTGTTGACGAATTATATGACGGAGCCAAAGAACTGAATAAAGGTATGAAGAAATTTGATAAAGAAGCCGTGGATAAATTAAAAGATACGGTTGACGGCGATATTCAGGGGGTACTGGACAGACTGGATAAAGTTCTGGATGCAGGTAAGGAATATAAGACGTTTGCAGGCAGTGCGGATGGTAAGGAAAGCAGTGTGAAATTTGTTATTGAAACTGCTGGGGTTACGAAGTAGCAGGTTAATGCTTAAAAAAGGAGAATGATGCGGGAATTGTACGTATCATTCTCCTTTTTGGGCCTGGGATTTTGGCTGCTTTCTTGATTCCCGCGAGCAACGAGCCAAACGGACACGCTGGCGCGTCCATTTGGCGACTGCCGCGAGGGTTGCTGAACGTCCAGTGGACGTTCGTTTAGCAACTTAAAATAATGATTCATAAGTTTATCCTAAAAAAACCTTTTCCCTATTGCTTATTTCATCCACTTTGAGTACAATGTCTTTATGCCTATTAAGAACACATTAAAATTTAGTGGCAGAATACTAAAATCGCATTAAAATTTTAAGCAATCGTGATAATTTCATATTAAAATTATGCGTAAAGAAAAAAAGATTTTATTAAGACACATTTGGAGGAAAACATGAAGATTATTATTATAGGCTGCGGAAAAGTTGGGGCAACCCTGGCGGAGCAGCTTAGCAAGGAAGAAAACAGTGTAACAGTGATTGACCGCAAATATGATGTGGTGCAGAGTTTATCCAATGAATTAGACGTAATAGGACTGGTGGGGAATGGTGCCAGTTATTTGACACAAGTGGAGGCTGGAATTGAGGAAGCGGATCTGATGATCGCAGTTACCGGATCGGATGAACTGAACCTGCTTTGCTGTTTGATTTCCAAAAAGGCAGGTAACTGCCAGACGATAGCCAGAGTAAGAAATCCGGAATACAATCATGAAATTCGGTTTATTAAGGAAGAACTGGGACTTGCAATGGTGATTAATCCCGAGTATGAAGCTGCAATGGAAATTGCACGGGTTATGAGATTTCCATCGGCAATTAAGATTGAGCCCTTTGCAAAAGGCAGGGTGGAATTGCTGAAGTTTAAGATCCGTGAAGGTTCTGTTTTACATAATATGGAAGTGCGGGAAATCTCGTCAAAATTACGCTGTGATGTTCTGGTGTGTATGGTAGAGCGTAAAGACGAGGTTATTATTCCAACAGGTACTTTTGAACTGCATGAAAAGGATATTGTATCCATTGTTGCACCGCCCAAATTGTCAAATAATTTCTTTAAACATATTAAAGTAGGGACAAACCGAGCACATACTGCAATGATCGTAGGTGGAGGATCCATAGCCTATTATCTGGCAAATCAGCTGATCCGCATGGGAATTGATGTGGAGATTGTGGAAAAAAGCCGTGACAGGTGTGAGGTGCTCAGTGAATTGATTCCCAAAGCAACGATTATCCACGGGGATGGCATCAACCAGAATTTACTGCTGGAAGAGGGGCTTTCCCGTATGGATGCTTTTATCGCGCTTACCAATCTGGATGAAGTAAATATCGTATTGTCGCTGTTTGCCAGAAGTAAAGGTGAAATGAAAACGGTAACGAAGATCAACAGCATTAATTTTGATGAAGTAATTGACGGACTGGATCTGGACAGCGTTGTTTATCCAAAATACGTGACGTCTGAAAGCATTATCCGTTTTGTCCGGGCAATGAAGAATTCCATAGGCAGCAATGTAGAGACGCTTTACCGGCTGGTTGGAAATAAAGTGGAGGCACTGGAGTTTATTATTAAGGACAATGCCCCTCTTTTAAATATATCCTTAGAAGAACTGGAACTGAAAAACGGCCTTTTAATTGCCTGCATTCACAGAAATGGGCAGATCATTATCCCAAAAGGAAAAGATGTAATTAAAATGGGAGATACGGTTGTGATCGTTACTACAAATACGGGGCTGAATGACATCAGTGATATTTTAAAGAACTAAAGAAAGGTATAGAGCGTGTATGCTCTTGGGCTGCGGAAAATGCGGCGCGGAGGGAACTATGAATTACGCAATGATTAGGTACATGTTGGGGTATATCTGCTATTTTGAAGCGATCTTCCTGGCACTCCCATGCATTGTATCTATTATATATAAGGAAAAAAGCGGATTTTCTTTTGCTGCTATTATGCTGCTGTGTGCAGCAGTCGGTTTTACCATGACATTTAAGAAACCAAAAGACAGGACCATGTTTGCAAAAGAAGGTCTTGTGACTGTGGCTTTGAGCTGGATTATATTAAGTATTTTTGGTGCGGTTCCATTTGTTATATCAGGAGAAATACCATCCATGACAGACGCATTTTTTGAAACTGTTTCGGGATTTACCACAACCGGTGCGAGTATTTTAACCAATGTGGAGGGGCTGTCCCAGACAGCGCTGTTCTGGCGAAGCTTCACCCATTGGGTGGGTGGTATGGGGGTGCTGGTATTTATATTGGCAATTATCCCTACAAAAAGTGATTCCGGCATTCATTTGATGAGAGCCGAATCGCCGGGGCCTTCCGTGAACAAACTGGTGCCCAAAGTGCGTACCACTGCAATGATTTTATATGGCATTTATCTGGGAATGACGGTGGTGGAGATTGTATTCCTTCTCGTTGGAGGGATGCCGCTGTTTGATTCTCTGACCATTGCTTTTGGTACGGCGGGTACCGGTGGTTTTGCCATTAAAAATGACAGTATTGCCAGTTACTCCACTTATCTGCAGGGAGTAGTTACGGTGTTTATGATTATGTTCGGAATTAATTTTCACGTATACTATCTGTTTTTGGTTAAGCGGCCGAAAGAAGCGCTTCGTACCGGTGAAATGTGGGCATATCTTGGAATTATCGGGACGTCTGTACTGGTGATTGCTTTTAGTGTACGGGATATGTTCCCTTCCTTTTTTATGGCATTACATCAAAGCGCATTCCAGGTAGGGTCTATCATTACCACTACCGGGTATGCCACGGTAGATTATGAGGCATGGCCGGAGATTGCAAGGACCATACTGGTGCTGCTGATGTTTATCGGAGCCTGTGCAGGCAGTACCGGAGGTGGTATTAAGGTATCCCGTATTATTATTTTGTTCAAAGGTGTGAAAAAGGAAATCACGATGATTTCCCATCCAAGGAGCATTAAAAAGGTTAAGATAGACGGAAGGCTGGTGGAACATGATGTGGTACGTTCCGTCAATGCATTTCTTGTGATCTATGCCGTTATTTTTGTGATCTCGCTGATGATTATTTCCCTGGATAACATGGATATGACCACAAACTTTACTGCAATAGCGGCAACTTTAAATAATGTAGGTCCGGGACTGGGTATCGTAGGACCTACCGGGAATTATGCGGCTTTTTCGGATCTCTCTAAGCTTGTGATGTCTTTTGATATGCTGGCGGGAAGGCTGGAATTATTGCCGATGCTGATTTTATTTGTTCCATCTACGTGGAAGTGGTGAAAAGGGAACTTTTTCTTGTGAATGAAGAATTCACGTGTTATAATTACCATATCTCCAAACTCCAAAGGGCAGCACCTGAGGGGAAAGGGCCATTAAGACAAAATGTAAACACTGGCGGGACAGCAGTTTCCGGCAGTGTGTATTTGTTATACATGCTCAAATGCCGGTGCTGTTATCAGTACCGGTTTTTTTGTGGGGAAAAATATAGTTTTGGAAAGGATGTGCAGGATGGACACAAGAATTGCGGTAATTGCAATTATTGTAGAAGACAACGGGGCGGCGGAAGAAGTGAATCGTCTGCTCCACCAATATGCCGAATATGTGGTTGGAAGGATGGGTGTGCCTTACCGTCCGAAAGAAGTTTCGATTATCAGCGTTATTCTGGATGCTCCACAGGATGCAATCAGTGCGCTGTCAGGTAAACTTGGAATGTTAAGCGGTGTAAGTACGAAGACCGTTTACTCACGTGAGCTGCGGGCAAAGTGAAGATGCTCTGGGGACTGGCGGTGAAATTTCAAATACGTTTAAGTGCATTGGAATTAAAAATCTGATTACGGGGGTGGATAAAAAGAACTTATGGAACACAGAAGAATTAGCAGAGATTATATTGACCGGCTTGCTGTCTGTCAGATGCTGGAGCCGGAAGAATTTACTTATTTGATTTTAAATTATGACCAGGAGGTAAGCGATTATCTTTTTGAAAAAGCAAGACAGATCAGAACCAGATATTATAACCATGATGTCTATATCCGGGGGCTGATTGAATTTACCAATTACTGTAAGAATGACTGCTATTACTGCGGCATCCGCAGCGGGAATAAGAATGCCATTCGTTACAGACTGAGTAAAGATGAGATTTTAGGATGCTGTGAAACGGGATACCGGCTGGGGTTTCGGACATTTGTACTCCAGGGCGGAGAGGATGGCTATTACACCGATGAACGGCTGGCGGATATCGTTAGCAGCATACGTAATCAATACCCGGACTGCGCCATTACCCTGTCGGTAGGGGAAAGATCTTATGAGAGTTACAAATTGTTCTTTGATGCAGGGGCGGACCGTTATCTGCTGCGCCACGAGACTGCCAATGAGGAACATTATGCCAGGCTGCATCCGCCAAAGTTATCCGGGGCAGCCCGTAAGAAATGCCTGTATGATCTGAAGAAGATCGGATATCAGGTGGGAAGCGGTTTTATGGTGGGATCTCCGTATCAGACTGCCGAAAATCTGGCTGAGGATATGCTGTTTTTGAAAGAACTGCAGCCCCAGATGGTAGGAATCGGACCGTTTATTTCCCATCACGATACACCTTTTGCCAAAGAAAGAAGCGGGACGCTGGATCTGACGCTGTTTATGCTGGGACTTTTAAGGCTGATGCTGCCAAAGGCTCTGCTGCCGTCTACCACAGCCCTGGGGACGATTCATCCAAAGGGAAGGGAGATGGGGATACTGGCAGGAGCCAATGTGGTAATGCCCAATCTCTCACCCCAGGGCGTCCGGGATAAATATCTCCTTTATGACAACAAAATCTGTACCGGTGATGAAGCGGCTGAATGCAGGCAGTGCATGGAGCGCAGAATGAATTCCATTGGCTACAGTGTAGCAGTGTCCAGAGGGGACAATGTGGATTTTCAAGTGGATTTTTGATAGAAAATATCAGTCAGTTAAAAAGGAATGGATACTAAAATACCATAGAAAACAAGAGAGAAGGTAAAATTATGTATGATGTAAAATCTTTAAAAGCAGAAGAATTTATCAGCCATGAGGAAATTTTGGACACACTTGCCTACGCAGAGGCAAATAAGCACAATGAAAAACTGATAAGCGAAGTAATTGAAAAAGCGAAGCTCAGGAAGGGGCTGACCCACAGAGAAGCCATTCTGTTACTGGATTGTGATATCGAGGAAAAGAATCAGGAAATTTATGCTTTGGCAGAACAGATTAAGAAGGATTTTTACGGCAACCGCATCGTTATGTTTGCACCGCTGTATCTGTCAAATTATTGTGTGAACGGCTGCGTCTACTGTCCGTATCATGCTAAGAATAAGCATATTGCAAGAAAACAGCTTTCCCAGGAAGAGATTGTGAAAGAGGTTGTGGCACTGCAGGATATGGGGCACAAACGTCTGGCATTGGAAACCGGAGAAGATCCGGTAAACTGTCCGATTGAATATGTGCTGGAGAGTATTAAGACAATTTACAGTATCAAACATAAAAACGGGGAAATCCGCCGTGTCAATGTAAATATTGCCGCTACCACCGTAGAAAATTACCGCAAATTAAAAGACGCCGGAATCGGAACCTATATATTATTCCAGGAGACTTACCATAAAGAAAGTTACGAGAAACTGCATCCAACAGGACCGAAACACAATTATACTTATCACACGGAAGCGATGGACCGTGCGATGGAAGGCGGCATTGATGATGTAGGAATCGGGGTGCTCTTTGGACTGGAACTGTTCCGCTATGAATTTGTAGGGCTGTTAATGCATGCGGAGCATCTGGAAGCAGTGCATGGGGTTGGACCGCATACCATCAGTGTGCCCAGGATCCGTCATGCAGATGATATAGATCCCAATGCTTTTGACAACGGCATAGATGATGAGACCTTTGCAAAACTGGTTGCCTGTATCCGAATCAGTGTTCCTTATACCGGGATGATTGTCTCTACCAGAGAGAGCCAGAAATGCAGGGAGAAAGTGCTCCATCTGGGAATTTCACAGATCAGCGGGGCATCCAGAACCAGTGTAGGAGGCTATGACCATCCGGAGGAAGAGGAGGACAATTCATCCCAGTTTGACGTGAGTGACAATCGTACGCTGGATGAAGTGGTAAACTGGCTGATGCGGCTGGGGTATATACCGAGTTTCTGTACCGCCTGTTATAGAGAGGGCAGAACCGGAGACCGGTTTATGAGCCTGTGCAAGAGCGGGCAGATACTAAACTGCTGCCATCCCAATGCACTGATGACCCTGAAAGAGTATCTGCTGGATTATGCATCGGAAGACACCAGGAGCCTGGGGTATAAGCTGATCGAAAGTGAGATTGGAAATGTACCTAAGGAAAAAATCAGGGAAATCTTATGCCGGAATCTGGATGAAATTGAAGAAGGTAAACGTGATTTCCGGTTTTAATCCAGGGGATGGAACGAAGAAAGTAATAGAATTGGTGGTATGACTAGTGCCTCCCAGCGTATTTACACCGGGAGGTACTAGAGCGTGTTTGAAAATTCATTCCCGCCATCTGCACGCCCCACTTAGCGGCAT